>JAPOVS010000053.1 GCA_026708055.1 bacterium
GCCGCGAGGGCCAGCAGCAGGACGAGACCCGCGGCCATGGCGACGACCAGCGTCAGCGATACGGCGCCCGAGGCGACCGATCCTCCCGCGGGGGCCGTCCCGTCGGCGCCGGTCGGGGCCCTGGTGGCCAGGAAGGCGAAGCGGCTCTCCGGCAGCAGGGCGATGCCGGTCCCGAGCGCCAGCAGGGCGAAGCCGAGCCAGATCCAGTTGACGAGCGGGTTGACCGTCACCTGGAAGCTGGCCGACTGATCGGCCATGTCGTATGCGGCCAGGACGACGTACACGTCCTCGGCCAGCGTGCGGCGCATCGCCACCTCGGTGGTCGGCTCGGCCTCGTGCTTGCGGTAGAACCAGCGGCCGGGGTAGAGATTGCCGACCTCGCGGCCGTCCTCGAACACGGTGACGTGCGCGGTGTGCATCTCCTTGCGCCCGTCGTCGGTGATGCTCAGCCGATCCAGCTGCACCGCGAAGCGGCCCACCTCGACGTCCTCGCCCGGCGTCAGCAGGACCTGCTCCGTCTGCCGGTAGCCGGCTCCGGCGAAGCCGAGCATCATCAGCACGATGCCGAGATGGACGACGTATCCGCCGTAGCGCCGCCGCGACCGCATGACGAGGCCGATCATCGCGGTGGCGAGATCGGTGCCGGTGACGCCGCGGCGAACGACCGCCCCGCGCACGAACTCCTGCCCCACGGTGCCGACCACGAAGGCGCAGAGCGCGAAGCAGAGGCCCGACACCCAGACGCGGAACCCCAGCGCGTAGAGGATGGCGGCCGTGCCGACGGCCAGCGAGGCGGGCCAGAGGAACTGGTCCCGCAGGTTGACGAGCGTGGACTTCCGCCAGGCCAGCAGCGGGCCGATCCCCGTCAGCAGCAGCAGGGCGAGGCCGATCGGGATCATCCACTTGTTGAAGAACGGCGGCCCGACGGTGATCCGCTGCCCGGTCACGGCCTCGCTGAGCGTCGGGAACATCGTCGCGAACAGGATGAAGAACGCCGAGAAGAGCAGGATCCAGTTGTTGACCAGGAAGGCCGCCTCGCGCGACGCCCACGATTCGAGCTCGTTGCGCGCGCGCAGCAGCGGCAGCCGGTAGATCACGAGTCCGAAGCTGACCGCGACGACGGCGGCGATGAAGATGCCGAACATCATCGCCAGCTCGGGATCCTCGCCGAAGGCGTGGACCGACTGCACGATACCGGTGCGGGTCATCGCGGTGGCGAACAGGGTGAGCACGAAGGCGAGGATGATCAGCGAGATGTTCCAGACGCGGAGCATGCTGCGCCGCTCCTGCACCATGACGGAGTGCAGGAACGCGGTCGCCGGGAACCACGGCAGCGCGCCGGCGTTCTCGACCGGGTCCCAGCCCCACCAGCCGCCCCAGCCGAGTTCCTCGTAGGCCCAGATCATCCCCAGGGTCAGGCCGAGCGAGAGGAAGAACCAGGAGAACATCGTCCAGCGGCGCACCGCCCGCAGCCACGAGTCGTCGAGGTAGCCGGTGATGAGGGCCGCCATCCCGAAGGCGAACGGGATCGTCATCGCCACCAGCCCCGTGTAGAGCGAGGGCGGGTGGATGACCATGTAGGGGTTCTGGAGCAGCGGGTTGAGGCCGCGGCCGTCCGCCGGCGCCTCCAGCAGGTAGGTGGCGAACGGGTTCTTGTTCACCACCATGATGAACAGGAAGAACATCTGGACCACGGAGACGGTCGCCACGACGTACGGCACCAGCTCCCGGTGCCGCTCGCGGTTGCTCCGGACCGCAATCGCCCCGAACACCGAGAGCAGGAACACCCAGAACATGATCGACCCGTCCAGGCCGCCCCAGTACGACGTCAGCTTGTAGAAGAGCGGCTGGACGGAATCGGAGTACCGATCGACGTAGCGGATGCTGTAGTCGTGCGTGACGAAGGCGCGCACCATGACGGCCGACGCCAGCGTCATCAGCGCGGTGACGAGATAGAAGGCGCCGATGCCGCTCTCGACGAGCCGCGTCTCCCGCCGGCGGGCTCCCGCCACGCACGCGGCCGCCGCGTAGGCGCAGGCGACGAAGGCCGCCAGCAGCGTGTAGGTTCCTAGTGTGGCCATACGCCTTGCCCGGCCGCGACGGAGGGTGCGGCCCTGCTGGTCGAGGTCAGTGGAGGCGATGCGCGGCGCGGCGCATCAGTTGTCGGCGCGGTCCGTGGCCGAGACGTACTCGCCGGAGCGTGCGCTGTCGCCGACCGACGGCTGCTCCTCGTACTTGGAGGGGCACTTCGCCATGATGCCGTCCCGGTCGACGTAGAAGACGTCGCCGTCAAGCCGGCCGGTCGCCACCACCTCGGCGTGGTTGTCGAACGTGTCCGGAACGATGCCGTTGTAGACCGCCTGGATGGAATGGACGCGGTTCTCGACGCTGTCCGTAATCTCGAAGCGCCAGTCCAGGCTGCGGGGATGCCGCAGGACGTTGGCCGCGTAGCCGTGCACCTGGAGCGCCTTGCCGTCCCACGCCTCCGGATCGGCCACAACCTCCTCGACCTCCATGTAGAACTGCGT
>JAPOVS010000054.1 GCA_026708055.1 bacterium
CGCGCTGTGGCAGAGCATCTACGCCGAGTTGGACAGCCTCGAGGCGTGCCGCGAGACAGCCGGCACGCCGCCGCCGCCGCCGACGGCGCCGGAGGTCAGCGTCACTGCCGAGGCGGGCGTCACCGAGGGCGCCGCCGCGTCGTTCACCGTCACCGCCAGCCCGGTGCCGTCCTCGGCGCTGACGGTGGTGGTGACGGTCACCGGGGCTGGCGAGTTCGGCGCCACCGTCGGCGCGCGGACCGTGGAGATCCCCACGGGCGGCAGCGTGAGCCTCACGGTGGCCACCGCCGGCGACGGCGTCGAGGAGGCCGACGGGTCGGTCACGGTGACCGTCAACGCCGGCAGCGGCTACACCGTCTCGGCCACGGCGGGCGCGGCGACGGTCGCGGTCGCCGACGACGACGATTCCCAGCAAACCCCGCCGCCTCCGCCTCCGCCGCCCCCGCCGCCGCAGGTGCCCGAGGTCGGCGTGACCGCCGGCGGCGGGGTCACCGAGGGCCAGAGCGCCTCGTTCACCGTCTCGGCGAGCCCGGCGCCGTCGTCCGCGTTGGCCGTGACGGTGACGGTCACCCAGAGCGGCGACTTCGGGGCTTCGACGGGGACGAGGACCGTCGTCGTCCCCACCAGCGGCAGCAAGTCCTACAGCGTCGCCACCGTCGGCGACGATGCCGACGAGCCGGACGGGTCGGTCACCGTCACGGTGAAGGCGGGCAGCGGCTACACCGTGTCGTCGTCCCAGGGCGCCGCGACGGTGACCGTGGCCGACGACGACGACCCGCCGCCGACGCCGGTGCCGGTGGTCAGCGTCACCGCCGGCGGCGGCGTGACCGAGGGCGGCACGGCGCGCTTCACCCTCACCGCCGACAGAGCGCCCGCCTCGCCGCTGTCGGTGCGGGTGACGGTGACCCAGAGCGGCGACTTCGGCGCCTCCGCGGGCACCAGGACCGTGACGATGTCCGGGCGCGTCGCCCGCGTCAGCGTCGCCACCGTCGGCGACGGCGCCGATGAGGCCGACGGGTCGGTCACCGCCACCGTCGAAGCCGGGCAGGGCTACGCGGTCTCGTCGTCCAAGGCGACCGCCTCGGTGTCGGTGGCCGACGACGACGCCACGACCGTGGCCCTCGCCGGCGCCGCCGGCGGCAGTGTGGCCGAGGACGGCGGCGCCCGCGAGGTCACCCTCGCCCTCGGCCGCGCCCTCGCCGCCGGCGAGTCCCTCACGGCGCCGCTGTCGGTGACCGGCGCCGCCGCCGGCGGCCACTACACGCTCGCCCTCAAGCAGGGCCAGGGCCTCAACGGGCACGTCACGCTGCTCACCGGGTCGCCCCACAGCGCCCAGAACCCCGCCGTGGCGTTCGCGCCGGGCGCCCGGACGGCGACACTCGTGCTGACGGCGCTGGCGAACGACGACACCGCTGAGCGCACCGTGCGCATCGCCTTCGGCGCCGGCCGGCGCGCCCCGACCGGCCAGGGCCTCTCCGGCGGCGTCACCGCCAGCGGCGGCCCCGTCGACACGTCCATCGCCAACGACGACGCCCCGCCGCCGCCGGACACCGACCTGCCCACGGTCAGCATCGACGACGCCCGCGACGTCGAAGGCGACGTGTACTACCTCGGAGGGCTCCTGGAGTTCCGGGTCACCCTCAGCGAGGCGTCCACGCAGCGAGTCACGGTCACATGGGCCACGAAGGAGGGCACCGCCTACAATGCCGTCGACTTCGGCGAGGTCCGCGGCAGGACCCTCACCTTCGAGCCCGGCCGGACCCGCAAGACCATCATCGTGGTCATCGCCGGCGACCGCCGGCGCGAGGCCGACGAGACCCTGAAAGTGGTCCTGTCCAACCCCGTCGGCGCCACCCTCGCCGACGCCGAAGCCACCGGCACCATCATCGACGACGACTAGCAACCAGCCCCGCCGAGACAGGCATCCCACCGGACCCTCGCAGTCCGGTGGGATGCCTGTCCGGCCTGCCCGCGGCGCGCTCGATGACGCCGCAGCCATTGTCAGAGGCGGAGGCTGGCGGGCGTCAGGGGCTGGCGGGCGTCAGGGGCTGGAGGTCGGGTGGGCGTCGGGGGGGTGGGGGATGCCCATCTGCTCGGTCGGCGTGTCGGCGTGGAGGTTCCAGCGGTCCAGTGCCCGTTCGATGGCGTCGGCGAACCGGACGGCGTCGGCGGCGTGGCGGGACGCCGGAGCGGGGGGCAAGCCCGCGGAGTCCGAGGCGCCGGGAGAGACGCCGGGGCGGACGTTGTTCAGATGCGTAGCTTCTCGGCGACTCTGAACGCCAGGTCGAGGGACTGCGGGCCGTTCAGGCGGGGGTCGCACATCGTCTCGTAGCGCATCGGCAGGTCGTCGTGGCTGAGATCCTCGGGTCCGCCGAGGCACTCGGTCACATCGTCGCCGGTGAGTTCCACGTGGATCCCGCCCGGCCAGGTGCCCTCGGCCCGGTGTACGGCGAAGAAGGCGTCGATCTCGGCGCAGATGTCCTCGAGGTGGCGGGTCTTGTGGCCCGTGGCCGATGAGGTGAAGGTGTTGCCGTGCATCGGGTCGCACGCCCAGACCACCGGATGGCCGGCGTCCCGCACCGCTGCGGTGAGCGGTGGGAGCACGTCGCCGACGCGCTCGGCGCCCATCCGCGAGATCAGCGTGAGCCGGCCGGGGACGCCTTCGGGGTTGAGGATCTCGCACAACTCCAGGACCTCGGCGCGGGTCGCGGTCGGCCCCAGCTTGCATCCCAGGGGATTGCGCACGCCGCGCAGGAACTCGACGTGCGCGCCGTCGAGCTGGCGAGTGCGCTCGCCGATCCACAGCATGTGGGCCGAGCAGTCGTACGGCTCGCCGCCCAGCGAGTCGATGCGCGTCAGCGCCTCCTCGTAGGGGAGGATCAGGGCCTCGTGGCTCGTGAAGAAGTCCACGGTGTGCAACTGCACGTGATCGCCGCTGCCGATGCCGCAGGCGGCCATGAACCGCAGCGCCGCGTCGATCCCGCCGGCCAGTTCCTCGTAGCGCTGCCCGGCGGAGGAGGAGGCCACGAACTCCTGGTTCCAGGCGTGGACCCGGCCCAGGTCGGCGAAGCCGCCCTTGGTGAACGAGCGCAGCAGGTTCAGCGTCGACGCCGAGGCGTGGTAGGCGGTCAGCAGCCGGCCGGCGTCGGCCACCCGGGCCGAGGCCGAGAAGGTGATGTCGTTGACCATGTGGCCGCGGAACGAGGGCAGGGCCTCGTCGTGGAGCACCTCGGTGGGGCTGGAGCGAGGCTTGGCGAACTGCCCGGCGATCCGGCCCACCTTGACGACCGGCACGCCCGCCGAGTACGTGAGGACGACGGCCATCTGCAGGATCACGCGCAGCTTGTCGCGGATGCTGTCCGCCGACAGGGCGTCGAAGGACTCGGCGCAGTCGCCGGCCTGCAGCAGGAACGCCCGGCCGGCGGCCACGTCGCCCAGCTTGGCGGTGAGACTGCGCGCCTCGCCGGCGAAGACCAGCGGCGGGAAGCCGGCCAGGATCTTGAGCACCCGCTCGAGGTCCGCCGGGTCGGGCCAGGCGGGCTGCTGCTGGGCCGGGTAGCGCCGCCAGCTCTCCCGAGTCCAGGGCTGCGCGGCCATGGCGCGCCCCGACTCAGGCGGCGTCGGTGCGCTCGACGGCTCGCTCGCGCACCACGTTGACGGCGCGCTTGACGAGTCGCCGGGCGGCCTCTGCGGTGACGCCCAACTCCTCACCCACCTCGCGGTAGCTCCGCTTCCGGCCGTCCTGCAGCCCGAAGCGCTGCTCCACCGCGTAGCGGGCGCGCTCGTCGAGGACCGACAGCAGGTCGGTGACCATCTCGTTGTCGGCGAACGCCATCACCATCTGCTCGGGTCCGGGATTGCCGTCGGCGATCAGGTCGATCAGCTCGTTGCTGTCGTCGTCGCCGATGGTGCGGTCGAGCGAGGTCGGGGTGGTGAGACGGTGCAGGCGGGCGTGCTCCTCGTCCAGCTCGTCGCCGTTGCCCGAGACCTGGCGCAGCGCCGCCCGCAGGCTCGCCGAGCGGTCCCCGGGCAGGCGCACGAGGCTGGCCTTCTGGTCGAGCGCCCGGCCGATGGCCTGGCGGATCCAGAAGGTGGCGTAGGTGGAGAACTTGAACCCCTTGCGCCAGTCGAACTTGTCCACGGCGTGCTCGAGTCCGAGGTTGCCCTCCTGGATCAGGTCGAGCAGCTCCATGCCCGGGGGCAGGGGATAGCGCCGCGCCACGCTGACCACGAGGCGCAGGTTCGACCGGATGAAGCGGTCCTTGGCGACCGCCGCAGCCTGGATCTCGCGGTCGAGGCGCCGGGCGCGCTCGCCCGCGGCCTTGCGTTCGGCGGCGAGGCGGCCGCGCTCGATGATCTGCGACAGCTCGCGCTCGTCCGCGGCGGTGAGCAGGGGCACCACGCCGATCTCGTTGAGGTACTGGCCGACTGA
This sequence comes from bacterium, assembly GCA_026708055.1. NCBI lineage: Bacteria > bacterium. The sequence continues at coordinate 4,433 of JAPOVS010000054.1, forward strand.
ATCACTCATGGCTTCTTCGTCTCTGCTTCGCTCGGTTTCCCACCTCGCAGCGGGGCCGTCGGCGGCCACCGGTGCGATCCCCTCGGGTTCGATCCGACTCGACTCGTTCCAACAACTCCGGGCGGTGTCTTGTTCCCGCCCCCTGACGCCTGGCGATCCGAGCTTGTGACAGATTTCACAGGTTCCGGACCGCCCTGCGGACGACCTTTGGCATCGGCCGCTGCAGGAGGAACTCGACCTGGTTCGCCGGAATCCGGTCGAGACCGAACGAGGGGCTATTTGCTCGCAGATTTCCTTGCGTTTCCTGCCGTATGGCCCCGACGAGGCACCACACGGCACGCGCAGGAACGCCGCAAGCACGAATCACTCTAGCGCGTCGAGACCGTCAGGTCCAGCCGGCCCGGCGGTAGGTTCGCACCATGGAGGGTTCCTCGAGCGCGGCGCCGGCGGGGCCGGAGCGCCTCGGTGTCTTCGGGGGAACCTTCGATCCGCCCCACATCGGCCACCTGGCCGCGGCGGAGGCGGCACGCTGGGCGCTGGGTTTGCACCGGGTGCTCTTCGTGGTCGCCAACGCCCCCTGGCAGAAGATCAACGATCAACCGGTGAGCCCGGCGGCTGATCGCCTGGCGCTCGTGCGCGCCGCGGTGTCGAACCTCGAAGGGTTCGAGGTCTCGACGCTGGAGATCGACCGGGGCGGCGAGTCCTCCACGGCCGAGACGTTGACCGAACTCGGCGACGAAGGACGGGAGCTGTTCCTCGTTGTGGGCAGCGACCTCGCCGACTCCCTCGACACCTGGCGCCGTCCCGAGGTCATCCGCTCCCTGGCAACGGTGGCGGTGGTGGCGCGGCTGGGTGCCACCGGAGCGGGCGTCCCGCCACCCGGCTGGCGCTGGCTGGCCGTGGACGGGCCGGGCATCGAGGTCTCCAGCACGCATGTGCGGCGTTGGTTGGCAGAGGGCCACCCGCTCGGCAGCGTCCTGTCGCGACCGGTGGCCGCCGAGATCGAGCGTCGGGGCCTCTATCGCTGAGAGGCCGGCAGCGGCGGGAACCCAACATGGCCCGCGCCGGCGATCTACACTGGCCGGAGTGCGGCACGGCAGGGACCGAAGCGACCTCATCTCCTGGGCGAGCGCCGGGGCGCGGGCGGCACAGAATCACTTCGGCCGCGACACCCTGCTGATCGACGTGGCCGACGTGCTGTCGGTCTGTGACTTCTTCGTCATAACCAGCGGCGCCAACCCGCGGCAGATCAAGGCCATCTGCGAGGAGGTCACCGGCGGCGTGCGGGCCGCGGGCGGCCCCGCGCCGCTGTCGGTGGAGGGCCTCGAGGCGCGCTCGTGGGTGCTGATGGACTTTGGCGACTTCGTGGTGCACGTCTTCAGCGAGGAGGACCGCGAGTACTACCAGCTCGAGCGCCTCTGGGGCGACTGTCCCCGGCTCTCCTGGGATCTCGGACTCGTGGCCGAGGCGGGCTGACCGCCCCTGGGACGCGGGCGCGCCGCCCGGCAAAGAGCGTTAGCGGATAGGCGGCCACCACCGACTGAGGATTCCGATCCGCGAAATCTCGTCATTTCGGCGAAGAGCCTGCCCCGGACTCGATCCGGGGCCGGAATCCAGGCTCCGGCGAAGCGATTCGCGCCGCTCTAGTCGGCTGCAAAGCGCCTGGTCAGAGCCTATCCGCGAGTGATCTCATCCTCATCGGCGAGCACCGCCACGCTCTGCTGGCGCAGCCAGTGGTCCGCCAGAACCAGGCAGACCATCGCCTCGACGATCGGAACGGCCCGGGGCACCACACAGGGGTCGTGGCGGCCGCGGGCGGCGAGCAGCACCTCCTGGCCGGAGCGATCCACCGTGCGCTGCTCGGAGGCGACCGTGGCCGTGGGCTTGAAGGCCACGCGCACGACGATGTCCTCGCCGTTGGAGATCCCGCCCTGCACCCCGCCGGAACGGTTCGAGGCCGTGCGCGGCCGGCCGTCGGGGCCTGCCACGAAGGGGTCGTTGTGCTCGATCCCCGTCATCTCCACAGAGGCGAACCCGCTGCCGATCTCGAAGCCCTTGGCGGCCGGCAGCGACAGCAGCCCCTTGGCGAGGTCGGCTTCGAGCTTGTCGAACACCGGGTCTCCCAGGCCCGGCGGCACGCCCCGCGCCACGCAGGCCACGATGCCGCCCAGCGAGTCGCCGCGCCCGCGCGCCGCCTCGATGGCCTCGATCATCGACTCGGCAGCGACCGGATCCCCGCAGCGCGTCGGCGACGCCTCCACCGCCTCGCCGGTGACGCTGCCGGAGTCGGTGGCGGCGCGGACCCCGTGTACCTGCGCCACCCACGCCACGACCTCCACGCCGCACGCCGCCGCCAGCAAGCGGCGCGCCACGGCCCCGCCGGCCACGCGGGCGGCCGTCTCGCGGGCGCTGGCGCGCCCCCCGCCCTGCCAGTTGCGGATGCCGTACTTGGCGTCGGTCACGTAGTCGGCGTGGGAGGGGCGGTACACGTCGCGCAGGTGCTCGTAGGCCTCGGGGCGGGCGTCGGTGTTGGGGATGAGCATCCCGATGGGGGTGCCGAGCGTGCGCCCCTCGAAGGTTCCCGAAAGGATCTGCACCCGGTCGGCCTCGTCGCGCTGGGTCGTGAGACGGCTCTGGCCGGGCCGGCGCCGGTCCAGGTCCGCCTGAATGTGCTCGGGACCCAGCTCCAGCCGGGGCGGGCACCCCTCCACGCTGACGCCCATGGCCCCGCCGTGGGACTCCCCGAAGGTGCTGATCCGGAAGGTGTGGCCCCAAGTGCTGCCCATAACCTCTACGTTAGGGCCATCGCCCCCACCTCAGGGCGCCTCGGGCCCTGCCACCTCGCCGAGCAGGCGCCGCTGCACGGTGGAACGATGCGCCGACCCTCCCGCACACGGTCCGGTACTGCGCTGGGGCGGCGACGGCGACCGAGGCCGGGAATCCCGGGCGCTTGGCCCCCGGTGGGGTGCCTCGGTAGTCTCCGCTGCATCGTCCCGAGCGTCGCCGGACCGCGGCGCCCGCGGCGGGCACGCTGAAGCGAACTGAACGAAGGGGTGTCGGTGAAGACCTACCCGACCGAACGCATCCGCAACGTGGCGCTCGTGGGTGCCAGCGGCGCAGGCAAGACCATGCTGGCCGAGGCCATGCTGTTCCGAGCCGGCGCACTCGACCGCATGGGCGGCATCGAGTCGCAGAACACCGTCTGCGATCACGAGCCGGAGGAGCGAGATGCCGGCAGCTCGCAGGTCATGGCGCTGGCCTCCTTCGAGTGGAACGACCACAAGATCAACCTCCTGGACACGCCGGGATCGTTCGACTTCGCCGGCGAGCAGTGGGCCGCGATGGCGGTGGCCGACCTGCTGGTGCTGGTCGTCGACGCCACCGCGGGAGTCGACCACGCCGTCGCCGGTGCCTGGCGCCGGGCCGCTGCGGCGGGCATCCCGCGCATGTTCTTCGTCAACAAGCTGGACCGCGAGTTCGTCAACTTCGACGCCGTGCTGAGCGCATTGCAGGAGACCTTCGACAGCGGCGTCGCCCCCCTCGAGTTGCCCATCTCCGAGGGGCCGGGCCTCTGCGGCGTGGCCGACCTGCTGAGCGACGACGCCTGGCTCTACGAGGACGGCTCGATCACCGAGACCCCCATCCCCGCCGACATGGCGGCGCGTGTCGAGGAGGTGCGCGAGTCGCTCATCGAAGGGATCGTCGTGGCCGATGACGACCTGCTGGAGCGGTACCTGGAGGGCGACGTTCCCTCGACGGCGGAGTTGGAGAAGACCCTCGGGCAAGGGGTCGCGGAGGCCTCGGTGTTCCCCGTGATCTGCGGTTCCGCCACGACGCCGATCGGCGTGGACCGCCTCTGCAACTACATCTGCGGCATCGGGCCGTCACCGTTGGCGGCCAGAGCGATGCTCGACGGTGCGGGTGAGCCCGTGGCACTCAGCGGCGACGGCGCACCGGCGTTGCTGGTGTTCAAGACCACCGTGGATCCCTACCTCGGCACCGTCTCGGTCTTCAAGGTTGCGACCGGCACTCTGGTCGCCGACACGAACCTACAGAACTCCCGCACGGGCAACAGCGAGCGGGTCCGCACCCTGGTGACCCTGTGCGGGGGGACCAGCGAGCCGGCCACCGAGTTGGCTGCGGGGGACATCGCCGCGGTCGCCAAGCTGGCCGACACCAACACCGGGGACACCCTTGCCGACGGCTCGACGGAACTGGCGCCGCCGCCGTGCCCCGAGGCGATGCTGTCGTTCGCGGTGGTGCCGCGCAGCAAGGCCGACGAGGAGAAGCTCTCCAACGCCCTGCGACGACTCTGCGGGGAGGACCCGTCGCTGCGCGTGACGCGCCCCATCGAGACCCGCCAGACGCTGCTCTCGGGGCTCGGCGACATGCATCTGCGCACGGCCTTGAAGCGCATCGAGCGCAAGTTCAACGTGGGTGTGGATCTCGAGGACCTGCGGATCCCGTTCCGGGAGACGATCACCGCCAAGGCGGCCGCCGAGGGCAAGCACAAGAAGCAGACCGGCGGCCACGGCCAGTTCGGCATCGCCCATGTGCGCATCGAACCACTGCCCCGGGGATCGGGATTCGAGTTCTCCGACGAGGTCACCGGCGGCGTGATACCCCGGCAGTACATCCCGGCGGTGGAGGCCGGGATCCGCGAGGCCATGGAGCACGGCGGCAAGCACGGCTACCCGGTCGTGGACCTGCGCGCCACCGTCTACGACGGGAAGCACCACTCCGTGGACTCCTCGGAGATGAGCTTCAAGATGGCCGGGCGCCTGGCGTTCAACGCGGCGCTGAGCGAGGCCCGCCCGGTGGTGCTGGAACCCGTCTCCCAAGTGGACGTGCGCGTCCCCGGCGAGTGCCTGGGGGATGTCATCGGCGATCTGTCCTCACGCCGGGCGATCGTGCAGGGAACCGACCCCGGAAACTACGGGGAGCAGCACGTCCGCGCCCTGGTGCCGGAATCCGAGCTGGTGCGCTACGCGATCGATCTGCGGTCCATCACCGGGGGGCGGGGCGCCTTCACCGCCACTCACGACCACTACGCGGTGCTGCCGGGCGTTCCGAGCTGACCGCGCCGCCCCCGATCGGCGCACTCAGCGCACTCAGCGCACCGACGACCTCGCTTCGGCGCGTTCAGGGCCCGGCGAGCCCAGGAGACTGCTGAGCAATGCCGCCGACGCCCCGACCCGATGTCATTCCGGCGAAGGCCGGAATCCAGGACTCGGTCGCGAGACCGGCGGTGACCGTGGATTGCTCGGCACGCCCAGGTGGGCTTCACTCGAGGGAGGCCGGGACCTGATGGACGCGGGGACGGGGCATAAGCTCTGGAGCATGAGGCTCCGGAGCGTGAGTCGGCAATCGACGCCGCTGCTTGCCGCGCCCCGCCGGGGGGTTTCCAGGCGCCTGGTCCCGGCGCTGCTCACGGCGCTGATCCTGGCGGCGGCGCTGCTGGCCGTCGGTTCGTCGCCCGCCGCCGCGCACACCCGGCTGCTGGAGACGATCCCCGACAACCGCACGATCAGCGACGAGCCGCCCGAGCGGCTGACCCTGGTCTTCGCCGAGGCGGTCGACCCTCGCACCGTCCAACTGGACGTGATCGCCGCCGACGGCGACGTGGTCGCCGGCCCTGTGCTGCTCACGCCGGTCGGCGCCGACCAGGCCGTCATCGAGTTCTCCCTGCCCGCGCTGGACGACGGCGTCTACGGGCTCTCCTGGATCACCGTGGGACCCGACGGCCACCGGGTGGCCGGGGAGGTCGTCGTCGGCGTGGGGGTGGTCGACGGCGCCAGCGTGCAGGACGCGCATTTCAGCGAGACGCCGCCGCTCGAACGCGTCCTGAGTGTCGCCGCCGGCGTGGCCCGCTACCTCTGGTACTTCGGCCTCGCCGCCGTGGCGGGGTCGATGCTCGTGCTCGCCTGGGGTCTGCGACCGGGGCCCGGATCGCCGGCGAAGGAGATCCTCGCCCGCAGCGCCCGGCGAATCCTCCTCCGGGGTGCGATCCTCCTGCACGTCGGCATCCTCGTGCGCGCCGCCGCCACCATCACCCTCGTGACCCGCGGTTACCGCACCGGGTCGCTGAGTGAGGACCTGCAACTCGCCCTGGTGGACGGCATGGGGTTGACGCTGCTGCTGGCGGCGGTCGGCGCCGGCGTCCTCGTGGTCTGGGCCCCGCGCCTGAGCCGGGCGCGATCGGGCTGGACGTTCCTGCAGGCTGGCCTCGGGGTGGTGGCGCTGGCGGCGGTCGGGTCGGCGACCTCGCACACGGCGGTGCTCTCCGAGGACCCCTTCGGGATCTGGGTGTCCACGCTGCACCTGACCGCCGCAGCCCTCTGGCTCGGGCCGCTGCTCGTCGTGGGCTGGAGCACCGCCTCGGGCCACTGGCGTGCCCGGCCGGCAGCCGAACGGGCGGCGACCCTGCGGGACGTCTTCGGCCGCTTCGGTCCCGTGGCCGTGGGCGCCTTCGCCGTGCTCGTGGCAACCGGCGCGCGTTCGACCTGGCTCCTGGCCGGCTCCGAGTTGCTCTCGGGCTCGGGCTACACCACCGCCCTCATCGTCAAGCTGGCCCTGCTGGCGGCGGTGATCCTGCCGCTCGGCATGTATCACGACCGGCGCCTCGGCTGGCTGGCTCGGCGCGGGCCGGCCGCAGACACCGGTGCCGCCCCGGTTCGCTCGCTGCGGCTGGAGGCCGGGGCGCTGGCCGCGGTGCTGGTCGTGGCCGCGGTGCTGGCGGGGCTGAACCCGGCCGTCTTCGGCTCCGGTGAGCGAGGCTCCGGACCGCAGGTGGCGACTGTCGGAGGGGCGGCCGCCCCCGCCGAGGCCGCCGATCCGCTGACGCTGCTCTCCGACGCGCCACCCGAGAGCGTCGAGGACTGCACCACCCGGACGGTGGGCAAGCCCAACTGCTACCGCGACTACTTCGCGGAGGTCATGCGCAACGAGGGAGCGGACGTCGCCGTGGCGGAGATCGCCGCCCTCTCCGAGAGCGACGAGTACGTGGCGCGGGACTGCCACCAGGTGGTGCACGACCTCGGCAACGATGCCGCCGAGCACTACGGCGACGTGGGCATCGCACTCACCTACGAGGGATCGGCCTGCTGGTCGGGCTACTACCACGGCGTGGTGGAGTACGCCATCTCGCAATTCAACGGCACGGAGCTGTTCGACGAGATGCCCAACATCTGCACCACCGCGGCCGAGCGGGAGTACTCCTTCACCCACTACAACTGCGTGCACGGGCTGGGCCACGGGGTCATGCTGAACACTGACGGCGACCTGTTCGGCTCGATCCCGTACTGCGAGACCTTGCCGGACCGCTGGGAGCTCAGCTCCTGCGTCGGCGGCGCCATCATGGAGAACGTCGTGTCCGCCCAGCAGGGCATCCAGACCGACCTGCGCACCGACGACCTGATCTACCCGTGCAACGTGATCGGGGACGACTACGTCGACGAGTGCTTCGCCATGCAGACCTCCTGGATGCTCTACAACCTCGGCTACGCGGACGAGAACTTCGCGGAGGCGTTCGCCATCTGCGACACCGTCCAGACCGACATGGTCGACAACTGCTACCGCAGCATGGGACGCGACATCAGCGGCTCCTCGCTGCTGGAAGTGAGCCGGATCGTGCGGCTCTGCTCGCTCGGCGATCCCGGCTACCAGGAGGAGTGCTTCGTGGGCGCCTCGCTGAACGCGGTCTACAACGACCACGGCACGGCGATGGCCACGGCGCTCTGCGAGGCGATCCCGGCCCGCATGCAGGACGCCTGCTACGCGGCGCGTGATCGGGCGGCGGGCACCTTCTGAGCCGACCGCCGGCCGCTGCGGGGGCCCCCGGCGACCCGCAGGCCTCCAGCATCGGTTGGCGTGAACGCCGCCGGCCCCGAGGAGGTGGATCGGCTACTCATCGACGGCTTCGGCCGGCCCGCCGGCCCCTTCGGTCGGGGCGTCGAGGGTCGCCAGCGAGAACGGCCGCCTCAGAGGGCCGCCAGCAACCGCTTCACGATCGCCTCGATCGGCGGTCCCGGCGCTGCAGTGAGGCTCTCGAGAGTGAACATGATGGCGGTGTCCTCCTCTCGCCGGTACACCTCCGCCAGGAGTTGGGCGGGCGGCGCGCCGGGGGCTTCGACGAGGACCTGCAGGGTCAGCGTCTCCGGGTCGACGCCGCTGAGATTGCCCACCGCGGAGGCTGCCGCGCGGAGCCGCCGGAAGACCTCCTCGGGCGATCGCCGTCCCACGACCGCACCGGCCGTGCCGGGACCTGCGGTGCGATCCGCCGGAGTGCGCCGCTTCGGCTCGGCGGGCGCGGCGCGGCGCGGGGCCCGCGGCCCGGGGGTCGCCCTCGGCGCCGGGAGCGGGCGGCGGCCGCCGTCGGTGGCCTTCTGCAGCGCGGCGTAGGCGGCGGTCAGACGAGCGGTTCGGTCGACCGCGCCGGGATCGGAGGTCAGGTCGGGATGGTGCGCGCGCAGCAGCCTGCGGTATCGGGCGCGGATCTCATTCCAGGTGGCGCCGGGCCCCAACTGCAGGGCCGCCAGGGCCTCAGCGACCTCCACCGCCCCCCCGCCGGCAGGCTCAGACGAAGGCCGAGGCGAAGATGAGCGACACGATGGTCATCACCTTGATGAGGATGTTCATGGACGGCCCCGATGTGTCCTTGAAGGGATCCCCGACGGTGTCGCCCACGACCGCGGCCTTGTGGGCCTCCGAACCTTTGCCGCCATGGTGTCCGGCCTCGATGTACTTCTTGGCGTTGTCCCAGGCCCCGCCGGAGTTGGCCATGAATATGGCGAGCGCGAATCCTGACACCAGCGCCCCGGCCAGGAAGCCGCCCAACGTGTCGACGTTGATGAAGCCGATGACGAGCGGCGCCGCGATCGCCAGCGCGCCCGGGATGAGCATCTCGCGCAGCGACGCCCGGGTGGAGATGTCGACGCAGCGTGAGGAGTCCGGCTGCACACCCGCGGCGCCTTCCCGCAAGCCGGGGATCTCCCGGAACTGCCGGCGCACCTCGGAGATCATCTTGTTGGCGGCGCGGCCGACCGCGTCGATCGTGAGCGCGGCGAACAGGAACGGCAGCATCACCCCCAGGAACAGGCCGATGAAGACGTCCACCGAACTCAGATCGAGGAACAGGAGGCCGCCTTCGGCGCCGATGGCCTGTTTGAAGGCGGCGAAGAGGGCCAGCGCGGTGACTGCGGCCGAGCCCACCGCGAACCCCTTGGCGACCGCCGCGGTGGTGTTCCCGAGCGAGTCCAGCGAGTCGGTGACCTCGCGCACCTCCGACGGCAGTTCCGACATCTCGGCGATGCCGCCGGCGTTGTCGGCGATCGGGCCGTAAGCGTCCACCGCCACGACCACGCCGGTGGTGGCGAGCATGCCGATGGCGGCGATCGCCACGCCGTAGATGCCCCCGGAGAGCTCCGCCCCCGCGGCCCCCAGCGTGGCGTCACCGGCCCAGTAGGCCAGTCCCACCGCCACCACGATCAGACCCACCGAGGCGGCCACGGAGATCATGCCCGCCGAGAGACCCGACAGGATCGTGGTGGCCGGTCCGGTCTTGGCCTGCCGGGCGATCTGGCGCACCGGCCGGTAGTGGTCGCTGGTCCAGATCTCGGCCACCTGGCCGATGGCGTAGCCCACGGCGACCCCGCACACCACCGCCAGGGGGAGCCCCCAGGAGGCGCTGCCCTCGAACAGCGCCGCGCCGACGGCGAAGACGCCGCCGAGGGTGATCAGCATCGCCGCGTTGGTTCCGCGGTGCAGTGCTTTGGCCAGATCCTTGACGCGGGAGGAGGCGCCGGCCCGGACGAAGAAGGCGCCGATGATCGAGGCGGCCATACCCACGAACGCCACCAGGAACGGGAACAGCAGCAGGTCGCCGAGCAGCCCCTCGCCGGCGTCGCCGAGCAGCCCCTCGCCGGCGTCGCCGACCGAAGTGGCTCCGTAGGCGAACCAGACGTAGGCCACCGGGGCGATGATGGCGCCGGCGTAGCTCTCGAAGAGGTCGGCGCCCATGCCGGCCACGTCGCCCACGTTGTCGCCCACGTTGTCGGCGATGGTGGCGGGGTTGCGCGGATCGTCCTCGGGGATGCCTGCCTCCACCTTGCCGACGAGGTCGGCCCCCACGTCGGCGGCCTTGGTGTAGATGCCGCCGCCGACACGGCTGAACAGGGCGATGGAGCTGGCACCCAGGCCGTAGGCCGTGATGATCTGGAAAGCGTCCAGGTGCTCCAGCCAGACGACGAAAAGCAGGTAGCAGAAGCTGAGTCCCAGCAGGCTCAGGCCGGCCACGGAGAAGCCCATGACGGCGCCGCCCCGGAACGCCAGCGGGAGGGCCTTCTGCGGACCCGTGCGGGCGGCCTGGGTGGTGCGGGCGTTGGCCATCGTGGCGACGGTCATGCCGATCCAGCCGGCCGCTGCCGAGAGCAGCGCGCCCAGAAAGTAGGCCACCGCTCCCATCGGGCCCCAGTCCAGGAGCGTGACGAGCAGCACGATCATGATGATCACGAAGCCGGCCACCCAGCGGTACTCCCGGCGCAGGAAGGTCCGGGCCCCGCCGGCGATGGCCTCCATGAGCTGCACCATGCGGGGACTGCCCGGATCCGCGGCGCGCACGTAGCGGAAGAAGTATCCGGCCAGAGCCAGGGCCGCCAGCGCGATCGCGCCGGCAAGGTAGGGGATTGCCTCCACTCCGATGACCTCCTCGGTTCCAAAAGTCCTCCGCAAGCTAGCAGCGGACCCTGCGGTCCGGCCGCTTCGCGACGCCCGGCTCGCCGCCGCCGGGGCGGCCGGGGCGCGGTTGAATCATCCGGACGCCGTCACCTCGCTAGAGTTCAATCGGTGGAGGTGTCCACACGACAGGCCCTCGCGCGACGTGAACGCCGCAGCCTTCCCGGTGACGTGCAGGCACTGTCCAGCCTCGTGCTGGCGGAGCACCTGTGGGGGATCCCCGAGATGCACCCCGCGCGCGTCGTCGCCGCGTTCATCGCCGACGACGGCGAGGTCAGCCTGTGGCCGGTGGTGGCCCGGCTGTGGGCCGACGGGGTGACCGTCACCGTGCCGGCGATCGATGATGCCGACGACCTGATGTTCGTGCGCTGGGAGAGGGGGGCGGACCTGGCGCCGGGCCGGTTCGGGATCCCCGTGCCGCCCCACGGCGAGCCGGTGGGCGTGGCGGGCCACGACGTCATTCTGGTGCCCGGCGTGCTCTTCGGGCCGGAGGGCGCCCGTGCCGGTCGCGGCCGCGGCTACTACGACCGCGCTCTGGCCGACCGGCATGCCCCGCAGGAGCCCGCGGCCCCGGAGGGTCCCCTGCTGGTGGGGATCGGCCACGTCTGCCAGTGGGATCCCGAGTTGCGTCGCAGGCCGCAGGACGTGACAGTGGACGTCTTCGTCTCGCCGGCGGGCGTGCGCCGCTTCCAGCGCACCTCGGCACCATGGAACTGACTCCCGGGATCGAGGCTCCGGAGCCGGGGGCCGAGCCGCCGCATCCGGGGGCCGGCGACGGCGACCGCAGGAGGCAAGGGCGATGAAGGTGGTCATCGTGGGTGCGGGCGAGGTGGGGTCGTATCTCGCTGAGCGGCTCACCAAGGAGAACCACCACGTGGTCGTGGTCGAGCAGGACTTCGAGCGCGCGCACCACGTCGAACAGCACATCGATGCCCACGTGGTCCCGGGGAGTGGCAGCCACCCGGATGTCATGGCCGCTGCGGGGATCGACAGTGCCGACCTTCTGGTGGCTGTCACCACCGACGACGAGGTCAACCTCGTGGCGTGCATGCTGGCCCGCCAGGCAGGTGTGGGCCGGAGGATTGCCCGCATCGAAGCCGCCGCCCTGCGGGCGCCGGGAGCCTCGGAGCTGCTGCGGGCGGCAGGGGCCGACGAGGTGATCGATCCCGACGAGGAGACCGCAGCGGAGATCCTCCATCTCCTCGAGTACCCGGGAGCGAGCGAGGTCAACATGCTCGCCAACGACCGGGTCACCGTCATCGGCACCGTCCTGGGTCCCGACTCCGCGCTCGTGGGTCGGCCCCTCTCGGAGAGCTTCGCCCCCTTCGGGACCGACTGGGAGTTCCTCATCGGCGCCGTTTCCCGAGGCGACCGGACGGTCATACCGCGCCGGGACATGGTGCTGCGGGCGGGCGACGTCGTGCGGATCGTGGACCTGGGAACGGCCTCGAACCAACTCCGCCGGCTGCTCGGACTGGAGCACGGGCGTCCCCACCGGGTGATGATCCTCGGCGGAGGCCGCACGGGGGAGATGGTGGCGAGGCGGCTGGTCGAGATGCACGCCGACGTGTGTCTTGTGGAGAGGGATCCCGAACGCGCCCGCGAACTTGCCGAATCGCTCGACGACGTCCTGATCCTCGAGGGCGACATCACCGATGCCGAACTGCTCGAACAGGAGCGGGTCGATAATCAGGACGCGGTGATCGCGGTCACCGGCAACGACGAGGACAACATCCTGGCCTGCCTGTACGCCAAGTCGATGGGAGTGCCCGAGACGATCGCCCTGCTGCACCGCCTGGAGTTCCTGCCGCTGCTGCGCACCCTCGGCATCGACGGTGCCCTCTCGCCGCGCACCGCCTGCGCCAACGGTGTGATGCGGATCATCCGCGGTGGCGTGCAGGTCGCCACCTACCTCGACATGGACGTGGAGGTGCTGGAGTTGACCGTCGCCGACGGCAGCAGCGTGCACGGGCAGCGGATCAGCGATCTCCACCTGCCGAAGGAGGTTCTCATCGCCGCCGTGGTCCGCGACGGCACCTCGATGATCGGCCGCGGCCATACAGTCCTGCAGGCGCAGGATCACCTCGTGATCTTCGCCCGCCCCAAGGCGGTCGCCGCAGCCCGCAAGCGGTTCGAGTGAGAGCCGCGGCGGACCCGCCGCTCAGGCACGGCTCCTCCGGCGCCCGGACCCGTCCCCGGCAGCGAACCGGCCTGAGCCTCTGGGCCGCGGCCTGGGCGGCTGTCGCCTGCGCCGCGGGCCTCGTGCTGTCGGGCCTCGTGGGGCTCGCCGAGGCCGGCGAGGCGACGGCACTGCTGTGGCTGGGAGTCGGCTGCGGCGCCGTGGGCGGAGTCGGGGTGCGCCGGGCGCGGCCGCCTCAAGATCTAACCTCGACGGCGACGTTCGTCGCCGTCAGCAGCGCCTGGTTGACGATGATCGTCATCTCGGTGGCGGCGTATCTGGCCACCGGCACGACAGGATCGCTGCCGGACGCCATCTTCGAGTCGGTCGCCGGCTTCTGCACCACCAACCTCAGCGTGCTGGACGGACTCGAGTCTCTCCCGGCGGGAGTGCTGTTCTGGCGGGCACTCACGCAATGGCTCGGCGGGTTCGCCGCCCTGGCGCTGATGAGCGCGGTGTTGCCCCTGCACGCCCCGGCGCTGGTGCTGCCGGGTGACGGCGGGGCGCTGCCCGACCGGGCGTCGGCTCCGCCGTTCGGTACGCAACTGCGCCGCCTGGCCATCGTCTACTGCACCCTCGGGGGGCTGTGCACCGTCGCCTACGCGGCCGCCGGCATGGGGGCGTTCGACGCCTTCAGCTATGCGTTCACGACCGTCTCCACGGGAGGCTTCGGCAATCACGACGGTGGTCTGGCCCACTTCGACTCGGTTGCGGTGGATGCGGTTGCGAGCGTGTTCATGGCACTCGCCGGTGTGAGCGCGGTCACCCTCTGGTGGGCGGTGCGAGGCAGGTTCCGGATCCTCCGCCGCTCCTTCGAGCTGCGGGTCTACCTCCTGGTGCTCGCTGCGGCGATTCTCGTCGTGACCGCGTGGACCTGGGACGGCCGCGGTCCGGAGGCGCTGCGGAGCGGTGCCCTTGCCGTCACGGCCGCCATGAGCAGCACGGGCTTCGAGGCCGTCGCCTGGTCGGACTGGGCGTGGGGGGCACAGATGCTGATCGTGACGCTCATCGCCACCGGTGGCATGGCCGGAACCGCCGGCGGCGGCTTCCGGATGCGCCGCGCCATCGCCGTGGCGCGGTACGCCTACCGGGAACTCGTCACCGAGATCCACCCCCACACGGTGCACGTGGTGAAGATCGGGCGCCGGTCGGTGGGGGAGAGATCCCTGGCCATGCTCAACGGCTTCCAGGTCCTCTTCGCGCTCTCGGTCGCCGCCGGGGTCTTCGCTCTGAGTCTCGCCGGCATGGATCTCTGGGCCGGCGCCGGCGCCTCGATCAGCGCACTCGCCACGATGGGACCCGCCCCCGGTGCTGATCTGACCGCGCTCGGCGGCGCGGAGCAGGGTGTGCTTGCGGTCCTCATGCTGCTGGGCCGCCTCGCCTTCTTCCCGCTCGTCGTGGCGACCGGCTGGGCTCTGGTCGGCGCCCGCCGTCTGCTGCTGCCGGCCGAAGGACCCAACGGCCGCAGGGAATCACCATGAGGCGCGCCCTGCGTGAGAGGGCCGAGTTCCCGCTCATCCCCCGTGCTCGCCGTCGTGAGAACCTCTCGCTGCACGTCGTCGGTCTGGCCCTGCTGTTCCTCGTGCCCGGGATGCTCGTGGCCACGCTCGTCGAGTGGGCTTCGGCGAACTCCGACGGCGAGCGGGCACTGCTGACCGCCGCCCTCATCACGGCCGGGGTCGGAGTGACCCTGGCGTTCGGGTTCCGGCCTCCCGACGACGTGCGGCCGACCGACACCTTCCCGGTCGTGGTGTGGACGTGGCTTTCCTGCTCGCTCCTCGGGGCGCTGCCGTACGTGCTGGATGCCGACATGTTCGGCTGGGCGCACTGGGACTCGGCGTTGTTCGAGGCGATCTCCGGTTTCACCGCGAGCGGATCGACAGTCCTGGTCGACATCGAGACGCACGGCCGCGGGATGCTGTTGTGGCGGCAACTCACGCAGTGGTACGGCGGCATGGGCATGCTCGTGCTGGCGGTGAGCGTGCTGCCCCTGCTCGGCGTGGGGGGGCAGGAACTCATGCGCGCCGAGATCCCCGGTCCCGAGAGCGACCGGCTGGCGCCGCGGATCAGCGGCACGGCCAAGCGCCTCTGGGCGGTCTACGCCGGACTCACCGTGGCGATCGGGGTCGCACTCTTCGCGGTGCCCGGCGTGGGGCTCTACGACTCCGTCGCCCACGCCCTCACGGTCGCCGCCACCGGAGGGTTCTCGCCCTACGGCGCCTCGGTCGGCCACTTCGATTCCCTGGCGGTCGAGTTGATCGTCGCCTCCGGGCTGATCGTCGGTTCCATGAGTTTCAGCCTCCACTACCGGGCCGTGCTCGGGAACTTCGGTGTCTACAGGCGCGCCAGCGATCAGATGCTCTTCCTGAAGATGCTCGCCACCGCGACAGGGTTGGTGACGCTGCTGCTCTGGCTGCGCCAGGGTGCCCCGTTCGGGCTGTCGCTGCGCGACGGCTTCTTCAACGTCGTGACGCTCGCCTCCAGCGGGGGATTCCACAACATCCGCCCGGGTGGGCTCGGGGATTTCGCGGCTTGGGCGCCACCGGCGCAGGTGGTGCTGGCCGTCCTGATGCTGATCGGCGGGGGAGCGGGCTCGACATCGGGCGGCATGAAGGTCTTCCGCGGCCAGATCGCCGCCGCGCACGCCCTGCGGTCGGTGCGCCAGGCCCGCCGCCCCCGCTCGGTGTTGCCCATCAAGCTCGGCGGATCCGTGATTCCCGAGCGCATCGTCGGCCGGGTGCTGGGCTACGGAACGCTCTTCATCATCACCTTCGGGGTGGGCACGATCATCGTCTCCGCCCTCGGCGCCGAGCCGGTCACCGCCGCCTCCGGCGTGATCGCCGCCATGTCCAACATGGGCCCGGCGTTGGGCGAGGCCGGGCCGGCCTCGAACTTCACGGCCTTCACCCGGCCCGCCCGCCTGGTGCTGGCCGCACTGATGCTCGTGGGCCGCCTCGAGATCACGGCCGTCTTCCTGGGCGCCGCGGTGATCCTGCGCCGCCTGCACCTGCGCCGCTAGGGAGCAGCAGCGGTCCGGCCCGGGCCGCCCCGCGCCCGGCGGCCGGCTCTTGGCCCCGCAGGGGCCTCTCGGTAGGATGGAGTCCCCAGTGGGAACCCCACAGGGGATCGGCCGCCGACGAAGTCGGCCGGCTCGGGCGCGCCGACCAGAGCATCTCCCGTCACTCGCGCGCCCGAACGGACAACCCCCACCGAGGGTACGAGACGAGACACGATGCCCATCACGACCGATCTGCCGCCGCCTCAGGGCCTCTACAGCCCCGCGTTCGAGCACGACTCGTGCGGGGTGGGTTTCGTGGTGGACCTGCAGGGCCGGGGGAGCCACCGCATCGTGGAACTGGCTCTGCGCTCGCTGGGGAACCTCGAGCATCGCGGCGCCCTCGGCGCCGAGGTCAACAGCGGCGACGGCGCGGGGATCCTGGTCCAGGTGCCCGACGCCTTCTTCAGGGCCGTCGTGGACTTCGAACTGCCCGCCCCCGGCGGCTACGCCACCGGGATCGCCTTCCTGCCGAATGACCGGGCGCGAGCCACCGAGGCCTGCGCGGTCGTGGAGCGGATCGTCCGCGACGAGGGCCTGCAGGTCCTGGGTTGGCGAGAGGTCCCGACCGATCCGAGCATGCTCGGCACCGGCGCGCGGCGCACCATGCCCCGCTTCCGCCAACTCTTCATTGCCGGCGACGGCGCCGCGGGCATCGACCTGGACCGCAAGGCATACATCTGCCGGCGCCGGATCCGCCACGAGATGGACCCCGACACCACCCGGACCAGCGGCGAGATGCTCGGGTCGATGAGCCTGGCGCACGAGGGGGTCTACTTCCCGAGCCTTTCGGCGCGCACCTTCGTCTACAAGGGGATGCTCGTCGTTCCGCAGTTGAGCCAGTTCTACCCCGACCTGCTGGACGAGCGGCTCGGTAGCGCGCTGGCCATGGTGCACAGCCGTTTCTCCACCAACACCTTCCCCTCCTGGCCCCTGGCCCACCCCTACCGGATGATCGTGCACAACGGTGAGATCAACACCGTCCAGGGCAATCAGAACTGGATGCGCGCCCGCGAGGCGCTCCTGGCCTCGGAGCACTTCCCGCCCGGCGCCCTCGAGAGCATCTTCCCGATCTGCACCCCCGGCGCCAGCGACACGGCACGCTTCGACGAGTGCCTGGAGATGCTCTGCCTCGGCGGCTACTCGCTGCCGGAGGCGGTGCTCATGATGATTCCCGAACCATGGGAGAACCACGAGTCCATGGCGCCGGAGTTGAAGGCGTTCTACCGCTACAACGCCTCGCGCATGGAGCCGTGGGACGGTCCGGCCTCGATTGCCTTCACCGACGGCACCGTCATCGGGGCGGTCCTGGACCGCAACGGCCTGCGCCCGAGCCGGTACTGGGTGACCGACGAGGACCTCGTGGTCATGGCCTCGGAGGTCGGCGTGCTGGACGTGGCGCCGGACCGCGTCATCGAGAAGGGCCGGCTGCAACCGGGGCGGATGTTCCTGGTGGACACGAGCCAGGGCCGCATCGTGCGCGACCACGAGATCAAGCACGACCTCGCCACCGCCCGCCCCTACGGCACATGGCTGGAGGAGAACCAGATCCGCCTGGCGGACCTGCCGGCGGTCTCCGCGGGTCGCAGCGCCGCCGAGCCTCTGCTGCGGCGGCACCAGTTGACCTTCGGCTACACCCACGAGGAGCTCCGGATCCTTGTCGCCCCGATGGCCCGGGACGGCAAGGAGGCGCTCGGGTCCATGGGCACCGACACCCCGGTCGCCGTGCTGTCGAAGCGCTCGCGGCTGCTGTTCGACTACTTCCAGCAGCTGTTCGCCCAGGTGACCAACCCGCCTCTGGACGCTATCCGGGAGGAGATAATCACCTCGGTCTACGGCTGGCTGGGACCGGAGGGCAACCTGTTGGACCCCCGGCCGGAGTCCTGCCGGCAGATCCTCATCGACCACCCCGTGCTGACCAACGAGCAACTGGCCCGCCTGGTCGACATCGATCACGTGAACCCGGCCTTCCGCACCGCCGTGATCGATTGCCTGTATCCCGTCTCCGAAGGCGGTCCGGGGTTGCGCAGCGCTCTGGACCGGATCCGCGCCGAGGTCAGCGAGGCCATCGCCGGCGGCGCGAACCTGGTCGTGCTGTCGGATCGCTTCAGCGACGAGACTCTGGCGCCGGTGCCGTCACTGCTGGCGGTCGGAGCCGTCCACCAGCATCTCGTGCGCGAGCGCAAGCGCACCCAGGTGGGGCTGATCTCCGAGTCCGGCGATGCCCGCGAGGTGCATCACATGTGCCTGCTCCTGGGGTACGGGGCGACGGCCGTCAACCCGTATCTGGCGCTGGAGTCCGTCGCCGACCTCATCGCGCAGGGCGCCCACGGCCTGAGCCCCGACAGCGACGTGGCCGAAGCGCACCGCAACTACATCAAGGCCTGCGACAAGGGGATCCTGAAGGTCCTCTCGAAGATGGGCATCTCCACGGTGCGGTCCTACGTCGGGGCGCAGATCTTCGAGGCGGTGGGTCTGGGTCACCGGCTCGTCATGGACTGCTTCGGTGGCACGATCAGCCGGCTCGGCGGCATCGGCTACTCGCACCTGGCCCGGGAGGTGGAGTTGCGCCATCGCCTGGCCTACGCCCCCAACGAGGTCGAGCGGGCGCACCGCGACCTCGAGCTCGGCGGCGAGTACCAGTGGCGGCGCGAGGGGGAGTACCACCTCTTCAACCCCGAGACGGTCTTCAAGCTGCAGCACGCCACGCAACAGGGTCGCTTCGACATCTTCCGGACGTACTCGCAGGCCGTCGACGAGCAGTCCCAGAACCTGGGAACCCTGCGGGGCCTGTTCCGGCTGCGCACCGAGGACCGAGAGCCGGTCCCCCTGGGGGAGGTGGAGCCGGTCAGCGAGATCGTGAAGCGGTTCGCCACCGGCGCCATGTCCTACGGCTCCATCTCCGCCGAGGCGCACGAGACCCTGGCCATCGCCATGAACCGCATCGGGGGCAAGTCGAACACCGGCGAGGGCGGGGAGGACCCGCGCCGCTACGTGCGCGACCCCAACGGCGACTACCGCCGCAGCGCCGTCAAGCAGGCGGCATCGGGCCGCTTCGGCGTCACCAGCCAGTACCTCGTCGAGGCCGACGACATCCAGATCAAGATGGCCCAGGGCGCCAAGCCCGGTGAGGGCGGCCAGCTGCCGGGACACAAGGTGTGGCCCTGGATCGCGCAGGTGCGCCACTCCACGCCGGGGGTCGGGCTCATCTCACCGCCGCCGCACCACGACATCTACTCGATCGAGGATCTGGCACAGCTCATCCACGACCTCAAGAACGCCAACCCCCGGGCCCGCATCCACGTGAAACTCGTCTCGGAGTTGGGGGTCGGCACGGTGGCCGCGGGCGTGTCGAAGGCACACGCCGACGTGGTCCTGATCTCCGGCCACGACGGAGGGACCGGCGCCTCGCCGCTGACCTCCATCAAGCACGCCGGCACGCCCTGGGAGTTGGGCCTCGCCGAGACGCAGCAGACCCTGCTGCTCAACGACCTGCGGGACCGCATCGTGGTGCAGGTGGACGGGCAGCTGAAGACCGGTCGCGACGTGATCATCGCCGCGCTGCTGGGCGCCGAGGAGTACGGCTTCGCCACGGCGCCGCTGGTGGTCATGGGCTGCGTGATGATGCGCGTCTGCCACCTGGACACCTGCCCGGTAGGGATCGCGACCCAGAACCCCGACCTGCGCGAGAAGTTCGCCGGGCGGGCCGAGTTCGTCGTCAACTTCATGGAGTTCGTGGCCGAAGAGGTCCGGCGGACTCTGGCGCAGCTGGGCTTCCGGAAGCTGACCGAAGCGGTGGGCCGGGCCGACCTGCTGGACGTGACCGGCGCGGTCAACCACTGGAAGGCCGAAGGGCTGGATCTGAGCCCCATGTTCCACATGCCCGCGGTGGCGCCGGGCAGCCACCGGTACTGCGTGAACGAGCAGGACCACGGCCTGGACCGGGCGCTGGACAACGAGCTGATCCGGCTCGCCGCCCCGGCGCTGACCGAGCGTGAGCCGGTGCGCATCGATCTGCCGATCAGCAACGTGAACCGCACCGTCGGCACCATGCTGGGCTACGAGATCACCCGTCGCTGGGGCCCCGACGGCCTTCCCGACGGCACCATCGACGTGCGCTTCGAGGGCTCGGCGGGCAACAGTTTCGGCGCTTTCGTCCCCCGGGGCGTGACATTGCGGCTCTTCGGCGACGCCAACGACTACCTCGGCAAGGGCCTCTCCGGGGGATGCATCGTCGCCCGGCCGCACCGCGCGGCGCGCTTCGTGGCCTCCGAGAACGTGCTGGCCGGCAACGTGATCCTCTACGGCGCCACCGGCGGCGAGGTGTTCCTGCGCGGCGTGGTGGGGGAGCGGTTCTGCGTGCGCAACTCGGGCGCGATCGCCGTGGCCGAGGGGGTCGGCGATCACGGCTGCGAGTACATGACCGGCGGTCGGGCGGTCATCCTGGGCCCCACCGGTCGCAATTTCGGTGCCGGCATGTCCGGGGGAATCGCCTACGTCTACGATCCCGACGGCACCTTCCCGCTCCGTGTGAACCGGGAGATGGTGGACCTCGACCCGATGGGCGAGGAGGACCGCGCCTGGCTCACCGAGCGTCTGCGCCTGCACCACGACGAGACCGAGTCGGAACTCGCCGGGCGGCTGCTGGCCGAGGGGGACCACCACCTGGAGATGTTCGTGAAGGTCATGCCGAAGGACTACAAGCGGGTGCTGGAAGCCACCGAGCGCGCCGCACGGACCGGCAGCGACGCCCAGTCGGCCGTCATGGCCGCGGCGCACGACTGAGGATGTCGACGGAGGCCGGACGTGGGTGACCGCACCGGCTTCATGCGCCACGGCCGCGCCGTGCCCGAGCGGCGTCCCGTGCCGGTTCGGCTGCGGGACTGGCGCGAGGTGTACAAGCCCTTCGGCCTCGAGGCGGTGCGCACGCAGGCCTCGCGCTGCATGGACTGCGGGATCCCGTTCTGCAACAGCGGCTGCCCGCTCGGCAACCTCATCCCCGACTGGAACGATCTCGTCTACCGGGACCACTGGCGGGATGCCATCGAACGGCTGCATGCCACCAACAACTTTCCCGAGTTCACCGGACGGCTCTGCCCGGCGCCCTGCGAGGCGGCGTGCGTGCTGGGAATCAACGAGGATCCCGTCACCATCAAGCAGGTCGAGGTGGAGATCATCGACCGGGCCTGGGAGGAGGGATGGGTGCGCCCCATCCCGGCCGCCGAGCACACCGGTCACAGCGTGGCCGTGGTGGGTTCGGGCCCGGCCGGGCTGGCCGCGGCCCAGCAACTGACGCGCGCCGGCCACGAGGTGGTGTGCTTCGAGCGCGACGACCGACTCGGCGGGCTGCTGCGCTACGGGATCCCCGAGTTCAAGATGGAGAAGCGCTTCCTGGACCGGCGCCTGGACCAGATGTCAGCCGAGGGCACACGCTTCGTGACCGGTACCGAGGCGGGAGTCGACATCTCCGCCGGCGCGTTGCGCGAGCAGTTCGACGCGGTCGTCCTGGCGGGCGGCGCCACCGCTTGGCGGGATCTGCCCATCCCGGGCCGTGAGCTGCAGGGCATCCACCAGGCGATGGAGTTCCTGCCTCCCGCCAACCGGGTCGTCGAGGGCGACCTCCTGAACCACCCCTTCCCGGCCACCGGCAAGGACGTGATCATCGTGGGTGGGGGAGACACGGGAGCGGACTGTCTCGGCACGGTGCACCGCCAGCGCTGCGCCTCGGTGCAGCAGTTCGAGATCATGCCCCGCCCGCCCGACGAGCGCGCCGCCAGCACGCCCTGGCCCACCTGGCCGCTGATGATGCGCACCTCCGCGGCGCACGAGGAGGGCGGTGAGCGGCGCTACGCCATCGGTACCCAGGAGTTCGTGGGCGACGGCGACGGGCGGGTGGCGGCGCTGCGCACGGTGCGCGTCGACCAGAAGTCCGACAACGGCGCCATGAGCTTCGAACCCGTCCCCGGCACCGAGGAGAACCATCCGGCCCAGCTCGTCCTGCTGGCGCTGGGTTTCACCGGACCCGAACGCTCCCGCCTGCTGGAGGATCTCGGTGTGACCTTCGACGCGCGTGGCAACGTGGCCCGCAACGACCACTGGATGACCAGCGTCGACGGAACCTTCGTCTGCGGAGACATGGGGCGAGGTCAGAGCCTTATCGTGTGGGCCATCGCCGAGGGCCGCTCCTGTGCCGCCGCCGTCGACCACTGGCTGGAGGGTCGGACCTTCCTGCCCGCGCCGGTGACGCCCACCGATCAACCGCTGCGCTGACCGGGCCGCGCCGAGCCGCGCCGCCGGGCACACCCGCAATGGAGCTCTACCGGCAACCCGAGGTCCACCGGCGCCGCTGGTGGCTGCTGGCGGTGGTGAGCCTCGGCCTGGCGCTCGTGATCATGTCGATCGCCGGGGTCAACGTGGCCCTCGCCAGCCTGCAGCGCGATCTCGGCGTGAGCCTGGCCGTCCTGCAGTGGATCAACAACGCCTACACGCTCGCTTTCGGCGGGCTGCTGCTGACCGCGGGCGCCCTCGGTGACCGTTACGGGCGCAAGGGCGCGCTCGAGTTGGGCCTGGTGATCTTCACAGGCGCCGCCTTGCTGGGCGGCATGGCGACGAACGCGGCCGTGCTGCTGGTCTCACGGGCGCTCATGGGACTCGGCGCCGCCTTCATCATGCCGGCCACGCTGTCCATCACGACGAACGTCTTCTCGCCGCGGGAGCGGCCCAAGGCGATCGCTGTCTGGGCGGGCGTCGCCAGCGCCGGCGGCGCGCTCGGCCCGCTCCTGACCGGCCTGCTGATGACCGGCTGGTGGTTCATCCCCCCCGGCGGTTGGGAGATGGCGTTCCTCTACAACGTTCCCATCGGCGCCGCGGTCCTCGTGGCCGCCGCGCTCTGGGTGCCCAAGTCGAGCGACCCGGAGGCCGCCCGGCTGGATCCCCTCGGGGCGCTGACCTCGCTGGTGGCGCTGAGTGCGCTGCTGTTCGGGCTCATCGAGGGGCCCGAACGGGGCTGGACCTCCCCGCTGGTGGTCTCCGGGCTGGTGACAGCGCTGGTCACCGGGGCGGCGTTCGTGGCGTGGGAACGGCGCAGCGCGCAGCCGATGCTGCCGCTCTCGCTGTTCTCCGAGCCCCGCTTCACGGTGGGGGCAGGCGTCAACACGATGTCGTTCCTGGTGCTCATCGGCTTCTGGTTCCTGCTGATCCTGTATGTGCAGTTCGCCCTGGGCTACAGCCCGCTGCAGGCCGGGCTGACGACCCTGCCCGAGGCGGCCAGCGGCATGCTCACAGCCCCGCTCACGCCGAGGCTGGTCAGCCGCTTCGGCGCCAGGCGGGTCATGGCCGCCGGCTTCGCCACCCTCACCGTCTGCTTCGGTCTGCTGTCACTGGTCGGTCCGACCACGAGCTACGGCTTCCTGGTGGCGCCGATCGCCCTGGCGGGCGTGGGGCTCAGCCTGACGACGGTTCCGGCGACCAACGACATCATGGCCGCCACGCCGCTCGCCAAAGCGGGGGTGGGCTCGGCCGTCAACGACGCCACCCGGGAGATCGGGGCGGCACTCGGCATCGCCACTCTGGGCACGCTCTCGGCGGTTGTCTATCGCCGCAGCGTCGACGTGGCCGGTCTGCACGAGGCGCTGGCGGGTGCGGCCGCCGACTCGCCGGGCGCCGCACTGGAGACGGCGGCCGGGTTGGCGGCTGCGGGGGAGCTGCCGGCCGGCCGGGTGGAGGCAGTCGCCGCCGAGGTGGCGGGGGCGTTCAGCCGGGCATTCGCCCTCAGCATGTCGGCCGCGGCGGTCCTGTCGGCGCTGTGCGGCCTGGGGGTCCTGTTCGCCCGGCGCGGATCCGCCGACAGGCGGCGTCCGGACCACCGCGAGGCTGTGGGTGATCCCGCCGCCGATGTGGGGGGACGGCGGCCGGCGAGGACTGAGGAACGGGCTCGGATCCGCCCGCCGGGCGCTGGACTCCGGTCTCCGCCGGAACCGCGGCGGGGCTTGGCGAGCGGTGTCGTAGCATCCGACCGTGCCGCGCGTCGGCCTGCGGGAGGCCAGCGAGGAAATAGCCCGCCGCAGCCCCGAGATGGCGCGCCTGATGGCCCTGCACGGCCCGTGCCGGCTGGGGCGGCGGCCGCGGCGTGACGCCCGGTTCGGCTCGCTGGCCCGGTCGATCGTCTACCAGCAGTTGGCAGGCGCGGCGGCGGGCGCCATCTGGGCGCGCGTGCTCACCGTCCTCGACGGCGCCTGCAGCGCTCGCGGCATCCTCGAGGCCGGACCCGAGGCGCTGCGGGCCGCCGGTCTCTCGGCGGCCAAGACGGCCTCCCTGATGGATCTCGCCGAACGCGATCTGTCCGGCGATCTGGCGCTCGAGAGCCTCGGACGCCTCGCGGACGACGCCGTTGCAGCACGGCTCACCCGGGTCAGGGGCGTCGGCCCGTGGACGGCCGACATGTTCCTGCTGTTCACGCTGCACCGGCTCGACGTCTGGCCCACGGGCGATCTGGGGGTGCGCAAGGGTTGTGCCCTGGCGTTCGACCTGCCCGAAGTGCCTGCTCCGGCGGTTCTCGAAGAGTTCGGCGAGCGGTTCCGGCCGTACCGGTCCGTGGCGGCCTGGTACTGCTGGCGGGCCTGCGAGGCCACCTGAAACGGCGAGGCCCCCAGCGACTCGTCGGCTTGCGCCGGCCGGCTTCCGAGGGCACCTAAGCCATTAGCGGATAGGCTCAGACCAGGCGCTTTGCAGTCGACTACAGCGGCGCGAACCGTGTCGCCGGAGCCTGGATTCCGGCCTTCGCCGGAATGACGAGAGTTCGCGGATCGGACTCTCAGTCGGTGATGGCCGCCTGTCCGCCTATCCGCTGACGCTCTAATCCGAGGCAACTGAAATAGCGAGGCCCCGATGAAATAGCGAGGCCCCGAGTAGCTTTCCGGCTTGCGCCGGTCGGCTTCTCGGGGCCTCCGTTCGAATCGTCTCCAGCGGCCGAGCCACCCCGCAGAGGTGGCCCGCCTCCTCCGACCCGTCCCGGTCTCTACCGATGGCCGCAGCCTCCGGCGGTTCCGGTTCGGTTCGGAGCAGACCCGCCTGCCTTGCGGCCGGCGGACCCGCTATCGGTTCCTGTTTCCAGGTCCCAGCGGAGCCGATCCTGGCCGAACCCTCCGCCCGCCTCCGCCGGAGCCGCTTCGCACCGGTTTCCCGGTTCGCTGCGTTTCCTGCGGGCTCGCCTCCTCGCGGCAACGAGCAAGGCAGGTGATTCGGTTGAGTGTGAGTTTGGCAAGGAGCCCGCGGGCGTGCAATCGCGAAATGCCCGAATCGGGGGAAATCCCCAGAATTTCGCGAGAAATCCCCAGTTCGACCCACGCTGTCAACAGGGTTGCAGACAGTTGTCAACGAAGTGCTCAACAGGCGTCGCTCAACAGGCGTCCAGCGCGTGGTGGCAGACTCGCCGTCCTCACCCGGGCGCGAGGCTCCTGAGGTGACCTCACCAGGCGTCGCGTGCCTGCAGGACCCGCCTCAGGACGCTCGGTCTGTCGGTCATCAGGCCGTCCACCCCCAGATCCAGCAGCTGATGCATGTGGTCGGGATCGTCCACGGTCCACACGTGGACCTGCAGCCCGCGGCGATGCGCTGCCTCCACGAACTTGCGGTCCACCAGCCTCCGCCCCTCGATGTGGGCCGGCACCTGCACGCAGCCGGCGGCGCCCGCCAGAGCCGGGACGGGGACGCCGCGCGAGTCCAGCCACAGCCGCGCCACGCCGAGCGGCCCCAGACTCCGGCAGACCGCTGGGCCCAGGATCCTGCCCAGGCGCGCGGTGCGGCGGGCCTTGAACGAACCGAAGCAGACTCGCTCGACCATTCCCAGGTCACGCACCAACCGGGCCAAGGGTTCCACGACCTCGTCGCACTTCGGGTCGATGTTGAAGCGAACCGATTCCCAGGCGCCCAGAACGTCAGCCAGGCGCGGCACCGGTTCGCTGCCGTGGACCCGGGCGGTGGAGACCTCCGCCCAGTCGAGCTCGGAGATCCGGCCGCCGCGGTCGGTCAGGCGGTCGAGGATGGGATCGTGGAAGGCCACCATGACGCCGTCGGCGGTGAGCCGGGCGTCGGTCTCGAGGTACCGGAACCCCAGGCTCACCGCCCGTTCGAATGCGGCGAGGGTGTTCTCCGGCGCCTCGTGACCGCCGCCTCGGTGCGCGAAGGCCAGAGGCCCGTCATGTCGCAGGTATGGCGCCGCCTCGGAGATGGCGCGGAGGTTAGCGAGGCCGGTAGCCTGCTGAGGAGATGAGAGGTCGAGGTCGCTTGTGTGCGCACCGGTGTGTGCACGACCCCGACATCCGCCGGGTTTTGAGACCGCCGCGATGATCGGCGACCGGCGGCGCACGAAGATCGTCGCCTCCATCGGGCCCGCCTCGGAGAGTCCCAGAGTGCTGGCGCGACTCATGGGCGCCGGCATGGACGTGGCCCGCCTCAACCTCTCCCACGGGTCGCTCGAGGCCGCACTCGAGCTCTACGAACGCATCCGCCGAGTGGCTCGGTCAGAAGGGCGCGAACTCGGCATCCTGGCCGATCTGCCCGGCCCGAAGATCCGCGTCGCACCACTTCCCCGGGGCGGTGCCATGTTCGAGCAGGACGCCGAGGTGATCCTCCGGTCGGGACGCACGGGCAGCGACAGCCGGGTACTCGAGGTGGACTACGAGCGCCTGCTCGACGACGTGCAGGTCGGGGACCTCGTCGGTCTGGCGGACGGTCAGATCCTCATCGCGATCCAGTCAGCCGGCGAGGCCGAGCTGCGCGGTCAGGTGCTCCACGGCGGGTTGCTGCGCGGCCGGCCGGGGTTCTACATCCCGGCCGATCGGCTCAGCCTCGCCACGCCGACCGATCGGGATCTCCGCTACGCCGAGGCACTCGTCGAGGCCGGCGTGGACTTCATCGGCATGTCGTTCGTGCGAGGTCCCGATGACCTGCATGCCCTCGGAACCGCGCCACCGCCGGCCGGACCGCTGTTGATCGCCAAGATCGAGACGCGACCCGCCGTTGAGAACATCGACGCCATCATCAACGCCGCCGACGCCGTCATGGTGGCTCGCGGCGACCTGGGCATCGAGTTCCCGATCGAGTATCTGCCCCACCTGCAGAAGGACATCATCCGACGCTGCATCGCCGGCGGTCGCCCCGCCATCACCGCCACGCAGATGCTGGAGTCCATGATCGAGTCGCCGGTGCCGACCCGCGCGGAGGCTTCCGACGTGGCGAACGCCGTCTTCGACGGATCCAGCGCTGTCATGCTCTCCGCGGAGACGGCCATCGGCGTCGACCCGGTCGGGGTCGTCACCACGATGGCGCGGGTCGCGCAGGAGGCGGACCTGCGCTTCGACCACACCGGCTGGGCCCAGCACATCACGCAACTGCACATGATCAACCCCGACCAGCGGTCACTGTCGGTCACCGACGCCATGACAACGGCGGCCTCCCGGGTCGTGGAGGAGGTCGATCTGGCGGCACTCATCTGCGTGTCCGGCAGCGGCTTCACGGTCCGCTCCATGACCCGGTTCCGGCCACGCGTCCCGGTGCTCGGCTTCAGCGCGGACCCCCGGACGGTGCGCCAGCTGACGCTGAGCTGGGGGGTCGAGCCCGTCTGCCTGG
Source organism: bacterium (assembly GCA_026708055.1). Lineage (NCBI taxonomy): Bacteria > bacterium. The sequence continues at coordinate 32,026 of JAPOVS010000054.1, forward strand.
CCAGCGAGGTCGCCTACGAATCGCGCGTGGCCGACGCGGTGCAGGCCGCCACCGAGCTCGGCCACGTCCGCGCCGGTGATCTCGTCGCCGTGCTCGCGGGCATCAACCCGGCGATGCGCAGCACCGACGTGCTGCGGCTGCTGCAGGTACCGGAAGATCCGGGAGAACTCCGTCGCGCCCCCCAGCCGGCGCGATAATGCGGTCGACAGCCAGATGAGCCGGCGGGAGGCCGCGGCGGGGACGGCCCGGTGCGCGACCTGCGGAGAGCCGGCCGGCAAGGAGCGCAGGTGAGTGACGTACCCATTTCGCTGAGTTCGTCGGGCCCGCCGGAGACGGTGCTCGACCCGGAACCCACCGAGGCACTCACTGGCTTGGCGAGTGCCCTGGCTGCAGCCGACTCGGAGAGGCGCGCCCTCATCAGTGAAGTGGTGGCCCGCTGGCCGCAGTTCCTCGAGGGCTGGGCACGCCTGGGCCAGGAGGCCCGAGACACCGTCGAGGCCTACGCCTGCTTCCGTGTGGGCTACCACCGGGGCCTCGACCGGCTCCGGCGCAGCGGCTGGCGCGGTTCGGGCTACGTGCGCTGGAACCATCCGCACAACCGGGGATTCCTGCTGGCACTCGCCGGCCTGGCGCGCACCGCGGCGGAACTGGGGGAGTGGGAGGAGGCGCAGCGCTGCGAGCATTTCCTGCACCAACTGGATCCCCAATGGCCGCCGGAGGGATTCGATTCCTAGCTCACCGCCGACGGATTTCAGCGGCGCCGTACTCGCCGGCGGCAGCAGCAGGCGGATGGGCCACGACAAGGCCTTCGCCCCCTTCGAGGGCCGTCCCCTGGCGGAGATAGCCCGGCGCGCCCTCCTCGAGGCCGGGGCGGTCGAGGTGCTCAGCATCGGTGGCGACGAGGCCCGCCTGGCCGCGTTGGGGTTCACCGCGATCCCCGACGATGCGGCCGGCGAGGGTCCTCTGGGAGGGTTGCTCACCGCGCTCCGGACGGCCACCGCGGACTGGGTCGCCGTCCTGGCCACCGACCTGCCCCATGCCAGCGCGGCGACCGTGCGCGAACTGCTGGCGTACACCGGCGACGGCACTGACGCCGTGGTGCCGCTGCTGGACGGACGGCCGCAGCCGGCTCACGCCGTCTGGCGGCGCGACTGCAGGCAGTTGCTCGAGCCGCTCTTCGCGGCGGGTGAGCGCCGGCTCCGCCAGTCGCTGGACCACGTGCGCACCCGTCTGGTCACCGTACCTGACCCGAGGAGCCTGCGCGACGTCGACACACCGGGAGATCTGCAGTCGCTGAGCACCCCGCCGCGGGGGGCACCCGGTGCGGTGGCCGGCGGCCCGGCAGGCGGCGGATCCGCCGCGTCGAAGCGGGGCGCCTGATGGAGGACTCCGGAGCCCTGAACGACTACGAACTGGTGGAGGACGAGGCTCGCCTCGTCGAACTCGTCACCGAGGCGAGCGCTGCGCCCGGCTATGCGCTCGACACCGAGTTCCACCGGGAGCAGACCTACTTTCCCCGCGTCGGGCTCGTGCAACTGGCCTGGGGGGAGCGGGTGATCCTCCTCGACCCGGTCGCCACCTCGCTGGACCCCCTGAAAGCACTCCTGGACAGCCCCGCCACGGCTGTCATGCACGCCCCCGACCAGGATCTCGAGATCCTGCGGCAGGTCGTCGGGCGGGTGCCGGCACGCCTGATGGACACGCAGACCGCGGCGGGATTCTGCGGCCTCCGCTCGGCGTCGCTGCGGGACCTGCTCGCCCGGTTCCTGGATGTCGACATGGCCAAGGGCGACCGGCTCACCGATTGGCTGCGACGGCCGCTGCAGCCGGAACAGCTCGCCTACGCGGCCGCCGACGTGCGCCACCTGCCACCCCTCTGGGCGGCCCTGCGGGCCCGCCTGGAGACCAGCGGGCGCGTGGAGTGGTGCGAGGAGGAGTGCGAGCGGTTGCGCCTCCGTCAGTCGGCACCGCGCCGCCCCGAGGACGCCTGGCTGCGGGTGCGGGAACTGCGCAGGCTGCCAAGACGCTCCCAACCGTTGGCGATCGCGGTTGCGGCGTGGCGTGAACGGCGCGCCGCGCAATTGGACATCCCGGTCCGGTACGTGCTCAGCGACCTGGCACTGGCCGCGGTCGTGCAGTCCGCCCCGACCTCCCAGGCGGCTCTCGCGGCCGTGCGGGGGGTGGACGGCCGGGCGATGTCGGGGTCGACGGGCAAGGAACTGCTCGAGGCCGTCGCACAGGCGCGCCGCAGCCCGCCACGCGTGCCCCGCGAGCCGAAGAGTCCCGACAGGTCGCACCTGCAGCCGGTCGTGGCGCTCGTGTCCGCCTGGCTCTCGCAGGTCGCCCGCGACGACGACCTGGATCCCGCTCTCGTGGCGACCCGGGCCGACCTGACCGCGTTTCTCGAGGGCGAGCCGGATGCGCGGCTCGCCGGCGGCTGGCGCTACGAGCGCTACGGCTCACGGGTCGAGGAGTTGATGACCGGTAACGCCGCCGTTGCCCTGGAGCCGGACGGGAAGCTGCGTCTCGAGAAGCGCTCCGGGCGGCCGCTCTGAGCCCGCCGGGAGGGCATCCTCATTGCCTCAGCAGGCCCCCTGCTGCAGGTCCGAGGGGAATGATGGAGATGAACGTGACCAGCGCACTAGAGTTGTTGATCCCGCGAGAGCGCGCGGTGGTCGTGGCGTTCCTCGCCCAACAGACAGAGCCGGACGCCCGTGAAACGGCGCCCGGCACATCGAGTTCGGAGTTCTGGTTGTGAAGAAGGGACGCCACCGGCGCTACGAGGAAGCCCGAGCGCTGAAGCAGACCAGCGACGGGTTCGACGCGCTGTTCGAGGACGACGAGGAGCCCTGCCCCGAGTGTGGGGCGCTCCCGGGCCACGACTGCCGGTCCTGGTGCGCCCACAGCTCGGACGCCTAGAGCCACAAGACCGGTCACCTTCCCGTCGCGCCGGATCCGACGCCGCCTCGAGGCGCTGCCCGCGACGGCCGAGTCCCTCAGCCGCCGGTCTCCTCCAAGATCTCGTCGAGCTTGAGGATGTCGTCCTCGAGCACCAGGCCCACGAACGTACCGCCGGCGGTGACGGTGGCCAGCATCTCGACGTCGGCCGCGTCCATCGCCGCCACGGCGTCGCGGAGGGTCCAGGAGGGATTCGCCACCGGGAGGTCGGCCGCAACCATGTCCGCCACGGTCGTGGAGTCCCATTCGCTGCGGGGCAGGTCCCCGATCTGGTCCAGACCGCACATTCCGACGTAGCGGCTGCCGTCCACCACCGCCACCTCGCGCTCGCGACGCCCCAGGACGTGCATCGTCATGAGCTCTGCGATCGTGGCGTCGGGCGGAACGGTGAGGACGTCGGTCCGCAGCACCGACGTGATCGGCAGCATGAAGCGACGCTCGAGGTGCCCGAGGCGCTCGGCGGCCTGGTGGGAGGAGACACTGGCCCGGCCCGCCACGAGTTGTGCCACGGCCGCGGCGACCAGCGCCGGGACCACGAAAGCGGAGCCCTGGCTGGACTCGGCCACGAACATGACCGCCGCGATCGGGGCCCGGTAACCGGCCCCCAGGAAGGCCGCCAGACCGAGGGTCGGGTACAGACCCGTCTCGGTCTGGCCCAGCAACACTCCCACGACGGTGCCCATGAGGACGCCCTGAACAGCCAGGGGGATGAAGAGACCTCCGGTGCCGCCCGCCGCGACCGTCCCGAGGGTCGCCACGATGCGGATCCCGAACAGCGCCACGATGAGCCAGACGCCCCGCGGCACGTCCAGCACCCATTCGGCGGACCGCACGCCGGGCCCCAGGCTCAGCGGCGACCCGAAGAGAGCGTTCGTGGCGAAGGCCAGCCCGCAGAGCAGGCCGCCGGTGGCGATGATGCGGGGCACCGGCCCGACCCGTCCCGGCAGGGCCTTGGCCCAGCGCACCAGCGCCGAGAATCCTCGGCCGCCCAGGCCGGCGGTGACGCCCACCAGCGCACCACCCAGCAGGTCCACGATCGCCAAGGTCCTCACGTCGCCGGCCAGGCCGGGGAAGACGGGGCTGGTGTCGCCGAGCACGACGGCGAACATCAGGAAGCTCACGGCCGAGGCCACCAGCGATGGCAGCAGCGCCCGGCGGGTCACATCGTCCCGGTAGGGCGCCTCGAGGGCGAAGATGACACCGGTCGCCGGTGCCCGGAAGATCGCCGCCACCCCGGCGGCGGCACCGGCGGTGAGCAGCATCTGCATCTCCTCGCGGCGCAGGAAGCGTCCCAGCACCCGTTGAAGGTTGTGCGCCAGGGAGGCCCCGGCGAAGATCGAGGGCCCTTCCATGCCCAGCGCGCCGCCGCAGCCGATCGTGGCGGCCCCCGCCAGCAGCTTCGCAGGCAGGTGGCGCAGGGGCAGCCGCGGCGAACGCTCGTGGAACGCCTTGATGTACTCGTCGGAGGTGGCCGGCGTCGTGCCGCGCCCGCCGACGACGCGCAGCAGGATCGCGGCCGCGCAGAGCCCGATCAGCGGTGCGAGGGCCTGCTGCCACAGCGCCAGCCCGAAGAGCCGCTCCAGCATGATCTCGACAACGACCTGCTCGAAGAGCGCCACGAGCAGGCCGACGCAGACACCCACTCCGACCGCCGCGCCGAGCACGCGCGGCAAGCGGCCGGCCGGCCGAAAAGAGCGGAGGAAGCGCACCGGAGGCGAGGCTACCGGGCCGGTTGGGCGACCCTGAGAATTATCCGCAGGCTGTGCCGCCGGAGCCCCGTGGTCGCGACCCGCCGCGCTGCGGGCAGACTGCGGATGTGAGCGACATCCCCGATGCCCTCGAGGATCTGGCCGAGCGGCTCGCCGGTATCGCGGCGGACATGGACGACCTGGGTTTCGAGGAGCTGCGCGCCGCCGCTTCCGGTGGTGATCCCAGTCGTCTGGCGACCGAGCGGCGGCTTCTCAAGGCTCGACGGGCGGTCGGCCGGGCGATCGCCGCGCTGCGAACGCCCGAGGGGGACGATCCGGCCTCGTTCTGAGGGTTCCGGGCGCTCAGGCGGTGAGTTCGGTGGCCCGCCCGGCCAGGGTCTCGAGGAGCTCGTCGAAGGACTTGGCGAACGCCGCCACCCCTTCGGCCTCCAGGACCTCGGCCACCTCCGCCAGATCCACCCCCACATCCGCCAGGCCGTCCACAGCCGCGGCGGCCTCGTCGAGGTCGGCGTCGATCGTGCGGGTCACGCTGCCGTGGTCCTCGAACGCCTCGAGGGTCGCCTCGGGCAGCGTGTTCACCGTGTCCGGCCCGATCAGGTTGTCCACGTACAGCGTGTCCGGGTAGGCGGGGTTCTTCGTGGAGGTGGAGGCCCACAGGGGGCGCTGCAGGCGGGCGCCACGGGCGGCGAGCGCCTCCCAGCGCGGTCCGGAGAAGCGGCGCCGGAAGATCTCGTAGGCCAGCTTGGCCTGCGCCACCGCAGCCCGGCCGCGCAAGACCAGCGCCGCCGGGGTGCCGGCAGCCTCCAGGCGCCGGTCGACCTCGGTGTCCACACGGCTCACGAAGAACGAGGCCACCCCCGAGACATCGCTCAGGTCCCCCGAGCGGCTCTCCAGCCCGCTCAGGTACGCCTCGATCACCTCCTCGTAGCGCGGCAGCGAGAAGATCAGCGTGACGTTGATGCTGTGGCCCTCGGCGGTGAGGGCGCGCACGGCATCGACGCCGGCCGCGGTCGCCGGCACCTTCACGTAGAGGTTGGGAGCGTCGATCCTCCCGTGCAGTTCCCGGGCCGCCTCGATGGTGGCCGCCGCGTCGTGTGCCAGTTCGGGCGCCACCTCCACCGAGACGTAGCCGTCGCCGCCGGCACTGGCGTCATGGACCGGGCGCAACACGGCGAGCGCGGCGCTGATGTCGCTGGTCACGAGGTGCCAGTAGCTCTCCTCGGTACCGGCCCCGCCGGCGGTCAACTCCGCCAGGTCGCGGTCGTAGGCGTCGCCGGAGGTCATCGCCTTCTGGAAGATCGTGGGGTTGGAGGTGATGCCGCGGCAACCTCGCTCCACCCAGCGGGCCAGCTCGCCGCCGGTGATCCAGTTCCGTTTCAGGTTGTCCAGCCAGGGGCTCTGCCGGCCCACCTCGTGGAGTTCGATCAACCTACTCATGACAGCTCCCTCCTCTCAGCCGTTCACCGCGGCGCCGGCCCGGTGCTGAGCAGCTCCTTGGCCGCCGCCACGACCCGATCGGGGTTCATGCCCAACTCGGCGAGGACGGTCTTGCCGGGCGCGGAGGCGCCGAATCGCTCCACCCCCAGGGCGCGGTCCACCCAGCGTTCCCAACCCTGCGTGACACCCGCCTCCACCGCCAGCGACGGTCGGTCGGGTGGGATCACAGCCTGCCGGTACGCAGCCGGCTGAGCAGCGAACAACTCCCAGCAGGGCATGGACACCACTGCCGCGGCGATGCCCTCGTCCGCCAGTCGCTCGGCTGCGCTCACGCACAGCGCCACCTCGCTGCCCGAGCCCACCAGCGTCAACGCCGCGGCGACGGGTTGGTCGAGGACGTAGGCGCCGAGGGCGACTCCCTCGGGAGTGGTTCCCGCCAGCACCGGCGTGCCCTGGCGCGTGAGAATCAGCGCGGTCGGGCCGTCGGCCTCCAGGGCGACCCGCCAGGCCCCCAGGGTCTCCGGCGCATCCGCGGGGCGCAGGACCGTCAGGTCGGGGATGGCGCGCAGCGCGGCCACGTGCTCCACCGGCTGGTGCGTGGGTCCGTCCTCGCCGACCCCCAGGGAATCGTGCGACCAGCAGAACACGACCCTGGCGCGGGACAGGGCCGCCAGTCGCACCGCCGGACGCATGTAATCGCTGAAGACCAGGAAGGTGCCGCCGACGGGCAGCAGGCCGCCGTGACGGGCGACCCCCACCATCGCCGCGCCCATGGCGTGCTCGCGCACGCCGTAGAACACCTGGCGCCCGTCAGCGGTCCCGCGGCTGAGCGGGCTGGCGCCGGCCAGCTTCGTCCCGGTGTTCCCGGTCAGGTCGGCCCCGCCTGCGAGGAGGTGATCCATGGCGGTGGCGAGCGCGTTCAGGCAGGCGCCGCTGGCGGCGCGGGTCGCCACCGAGGCACCGACCTCCCAGGGGCCCACGGCATCGTCCCAACCCGCCGGCGCTCGGGCGGCCCACAACTCCGGCAACTCCCGGTGGGCCTCGGTGGCGCCCGCCCAGCGAGCCTCCCAGGTCCGGCGCGCCGCGGCCCCGCGACCGGCGACGGCGCGGTAGTACTCCAGTACGTCGTCGGGCACCCAGAATCGCTCCTCGTGCGGCACACCCATCACGGCCTTGGCGGCCGCGATCTCCTCGTCCAAGAGGGCGTAGCCGTGGGCCGCCGGAGCATCGGTGAGATCCGGGGAGGGGTGGGCGATATGACTCCGCAGCACGAGCAGCGAGGGAGCCTCGGCGGCCATGGCGCGACGCAGCGCGGCCTCGAGCGCGTCGAGGTCCTCGGCCACCTCGCCCAGCGTCTCGACATGCCAGCCGTAGGCGGCGAAACGACCGGCGGCGTCGTCGGAGAGCCAGAGATCGGTGCCGCCGTCGATGGAGACGCGGTTGTCGTCGTAGACGTAGACGAGGCGGCCCAGACCCAGATGACCCGCCATGGAGGCCGCCTCGTGGCTCACGCCCTCGGCGAGATCGCCGTCGCTGCAGATCACGAAGGTGTGGTGGTCGCAGAGTTCGGGGCCGTAGCGGGTGCGCAGCCAGCGCTCGGTCAGCGCCATGCCGACGGCGTTGGCGAAGCCCTGGCCCAAGGGACCGGTGGTGACCTCCACGCCGATGGCGGTCTCGGCCTCGGGGTGGCCGGGAGTGCGGCTGCCCCACTGCCGGAAGGCCTTCAGGTCCTCCAGGGTGAGGCCGTAGCCGCAGAGGTAGGCCATGCTGTAGAGCAGGATCGAAGCGTGGCCGGCGCTCAGCACGAAGCGGTCCCGGTCGGGCCAGTCGGGCGCAGCGGGATCGAAGGTCATGATCCGGCTCCACAGCACGTGCGCCAAGGGGGCCAGGGCCATGGCGGTGCCCTGATGGCCGGAGCGGGCCGCGTGGGGCGCATCCATGGCGAGGCCGCGGATCACCTCGATGGCGCGCTGCTCGAGGATGGGGTCGCGGGGCACTCCGGGGGCGGGGTGATCCTGGACGAGACCACCGAGGCTCACGGAGCCGCTCCTCGCCCGAACAACGCAACAGAGGCCGTGAACCCGTGCAGGTAGCTGCGCGGACCCACCGGTCCGATCTCGCCGGCACAGAACATCCCGGCCAGCGGCGCCGGGGCGATGGCGCCGGCCACGACCGACGCGTCCTGGTCGGCAATCTCGAAGAGACGCCGGCCCCGGCCGTTGCAGGTGAACAGCAGGGCGCCCTCGGCGCGCCGCCCCGCCATCAGGCCGCTGAGATCCTGGCGCGCGCTGGCAGCGTCACGGACCTGGAATTGCACCGTCGTGCCGGTCTCGACCATGTCGCCCACTGCCAGAGCACGGGACTGCCGCTCCAAACCCAGCACGCCGCGCACCAGGAAGTCGCCCCTACCGAAGTCCAGCTTGTGCTCGTCCACCACGATGCCGAGGTGCAGGCCGCGCTGCACGAGGGCGCGTTCGGCGGCGTCGAGACCCTCCACGATCTCCTGCAGCCGTTCGAGGGCCGGCCGGCCCCCCAACTCGTGGATCAGGTTGCGCTCGCCGCGGGTCACCACGTAGGGCCGCCCGATCGGCCGGCAACCCTGGGACACCACGGTCTCGACCCCCGCCTCCGATCCCAGGAGCAGGCCGACGGCCCCGTCGTCGAAGACCTCGCCGTCGAGCACCAGCCGGTTCCCGCCCGCCGACCCCGACGCCGAGGCCAGCCCGCCGATGGCCCGCACGTGGGGCAACTCGCTCCCGAGCTGGTTCAGCAGGCGATCGGCGGGAAAGCTGAACGGATCCGCCAGCAGCAGCAGGGTTCGCGGCTGTTCGTCGAGCGGCGGCAGGTCGTCGGTGGGCGCGGGGTCCGCACTGAGTGCGGCGTTCAGGCGCACCGGCACGGCGCCGACGAGAGGAGCGGTCCAGGCCGCCACCGCAGGCGTCTCCTCCAACTCCCGGCCCCCGGCGATCACCGAGACCGCGCCGGCCCCCAGGAGGACCTCCGGCGCGAGCCGGTCGGCGAGGGTTGAGGCGAGGAGGTCCATGGCCTCGAGGTGCGCCGCGGTGGCGAAGAAGACCAGCGCCGCGGGCAGGTCGGCATCGAACGCCCCGGCCAGGTCGTCGGCCACGGCTGCGGCCGCATCCGCCGTGGACTCCGCCTCCGAGAGAGCCACCGCGAAGCTCATCGAAGCGGCGACCGTCGCGTCGGATTCACGCGCCCGACGGTGCCGGCGGCAGCAGCGTGTAGGGAACCACCGTGGTGGGGCCGTCGCCGAGGCGGCAATGCGCCTCCACCGTCGCGTACTCCTCGAACTGCATCTCCGCGCGCACGAGCCGGAAGCTGAACTTTCCGGGCTCCACCTGCAGGTACTGCACGTTGCGGGCGATCTGCGAGCCGTCCCGGGTGTAGACCACTTCGAGCACGCCATCGCCGTCACCGTCGGCGGGGCACCGCACGATCACCACGAGGTGCGGCGTCCAGAGCAGCGGCAACTCGGCGGGCGCCGCCACCGAGAAGTGCACGCCCGTGAGATCGAGGCGCGTGGAGGGGCCCGGCACTTGGCGCACATCGATCTCCTCGATGAACAGCGCGGCGACGATCTGCACGCCCTGACCGTACCCCCTGCGCCGCCGGGAACGCGGCTTCTGGCGCGACGGGCGGAGCGCACACCGCTGTCTGCGCGCCGGCGCGCCGCGCGCGGGCCCCTCGAGCGTACAGTTTGGGCGGTATGTTCCGCGTCTTCGTGCCGCTCGTGCTGCTCGCCGTGGCGGTCGCGACCCTGCTGGTGTCCAACCAACTGGCGGACGAACCTCCGCCGGCCGAACCCCTCGGTGTGGCCGGGGCGGACATCCCGCTGCTCTCGGCGCGGCGGCTGCCGACGGTGGCCACGAGCGCCACTCCGGTGCCGGCGCCCACCCGCGATGTGACCCTGGGGCGCGATCTGACGGCGCTGGCGATCAACGCCCCGGCACAGAGCTGCGTCGTGGTGCGCCAGGACGGCGAGGACCTGTTCGTGAAGGATCCCGATGAGCCGCTCACGCCGGCATCCCTGCAGAAGCTCGCCACCGCCCATGCGGCCCTGTCGGCGCTGGGACCCGACTACACCTACCGCACGGTGGCGATCGCCGAGTCCCCGCCCGCCGGCGGTGTGCTGGGCAGCGATCTGTACCTGGTGGGCGGCGGGGATCCGCTGCTGGCGACCGAGGCCTACGCGGCCCTGCTGGCAGCGGCGGGAGCCGAACCCACGCCGCTCGACGACCTCGCGGCCGACCTGGTCGCCGACGGGCTGACGCGCATCGAGGGAGGCGTCATCGCCGTGCAGGACCGCTACGACGACGCCACCTCGGTGTCCTCGTGGCCCGACGAGTGGGTCCAGGCCGGCGCCTCGGGGACACTGAACCCGATCGCCCTCAACCAGGGATACCGGACACCGGAGGGGATCACCGGGACGGCAGGGCTGCTGCCCGAGCCCGAACCGGCCCTGCGCAGCGCCGTCCTGTTCGACGACATGCTCGAGGCCCGGGCGGTGCGCATCCCCGAACGCCCCGGCGTGGCCGCACCCGAGAGGGACTTCAGCGGCTACCAGGAGCTGGGATCGATCGACTCGGCACCGCTGAGCAGCCATCTGCGCTTCATGATCGCCGAGAGCGACAACACGACAGCCGAATTGCTGCTGAAGGAACTCGGTCTGAACTGGTCCGGCACCGGCACGACGCTCGACGGCGCCCTGGCCACCCTGGAGTTGCTGGCGGCGGACGCCGGCCGGCCGGTGCTGGTGTTCCCGCCCGCGGACGGCTCCGGGCTCAGCCCCGAGAACGAGCTCACCTGCCGTCAGGTCACCGACATCCTGGAGATCGGCGGCCCCGACGGGCTGCTGGCCTCCTACCTCCCCGTGGCGGGGGAGTCGGGCACCTTGCGCGATCGCTTCGTGGACTCCACCGCCACCGGACGCGTCCGAGCGAAGTCCGGCTCGCTGCCCGGCGTGTTCTCCCTGGCCGGCTTCGCCACCGGCCGCGACGGTCGGCCGGTCACCTTCGCCGCCATCCTCAACGGGGAGGGCCTGGCCCAGGTCGACGCCGACGCCTTCCTGCAACAACTGCTGGAGATCCTGGTGGCCCACCCCAACTACGCCGAAACCGGCGGCGACAGCGCCGAGACCGTCGACGCCGGGGAGGGGTAGCCGCCCGGCGGGCGCGCGGCGCTCGATTCCCCGGCTCAGAGCGCCGGAGGCCCGGCGGTAGACTCGTCGGCATGGTTCTTGCCAGCGGCGACGAGCCGCGGCCCTCCGACGAACCGGCCGCCGGAACCGCTGCGCCGGAGGCCGAAGCGCAACCGGACGACTGGCCGACCGAGCCGGCCGAGGCCCTCGCCGAACTGCGCGACGTGGTCCTCGCCTATTTCCGCCAGGAAGCGGTGGACCCCCTCAAGCGTCTGGCGGCCTGGCTGGGATTCGGGCTGGCGGGCGGTGCCTTCGTCTGCACGGGACTGATCCTGCTCGCCCTCGGCGGTCTGCGGGCACTGCAGACCGAGACCGGCGGGCACCTCACCGGCAGTCTCAGCTGGACGCCGTATGCGATCGTGCTGGCCGGGGTGCTCGTGGTGTTCCTCTTCGCGCGCTCGGCGGCGCGGGCACGGCGCCGTGGCGCCCCGGAGGGGGAGCAGTGAGCGCCGCTCGGCCCGGCGACATCACTCGGGAGGATCTCCTGGCACGGCTGCAGCAGGTGGCCGACGCCGTCAACACCTCCAGCGCTCCGGCCCGGCAGAGCGGGTTCCGGCTCGGCGTGATCGCCGGAGTGGCTCTCGTGATCCTGGCTTTCGTCCTGGGCAGGCGCCGCGGCCGCCTCACGCGCACCTTCGTCGAGCTTCGCCGGTACTGAACCCGTGGCCGGCGCACCGAGGAACCGCCCCCTGGCACTGGCGCGACGGCGGGGCATCACCCGTGGGCTGCTCGGTGACAGCAGCTTCTGGCTGCTGGCCGGCGTGCTGGCGTGGGGCCTGCGGGGCCTGCGCCGGGCGCTTCGACCCACCCGGCCGGCCGCCCGCACGGCATTGCGGCTGAAGCCGGGGGAGCGGCTCGTGGTCAGCCACGGCGCACCGCCGCGGCGCCGCTGAGTCACCGGACCTCGTGAGCCGGCAGAGCCACGGCCCCGCCGGCGGGGAAGCGGGCGCGGCGGGCGGCGCCGGCGAAGGCTTCGGCGGCGGGGAACTGGTCCTGCTGGTCGACCGGAAGAACCGCAGCTACCTGCGCCGGCTCGAGCCGGGAGGGTTCTTCCACTCCCATTCAGGGCTGGTGGCTTGGGACGACCTGCTCGGCCGCCCCGAGGGCAGCGAGGTGCGCTCGGTCGGAGGCACCCGGTTTCAGGCCTTCCGGCCCACGCTCTCGGACTTCGTGGTGAAGATGAAGCGCGGCGCACAGGTCATCTACCCGAAGGATCTCGGCCCCATGCTGCTGCTCGCCGACATCGCTCCGGGCCACCGGGTCCTGGAATCCGGCGTGGGTTCGGGGGCACTGTCGCTGGCGCTTCTGCGGGCCGGCGCGGAGGTGTTCGGCTACGAGATCCGCGGCGACTTCGCCCGCCGCGCCACCAAGAACGTGCAGGAGTTCCTCGGCCCGGAGGCACTGGCCCGCTACCACATCTCCGAGCGCGACTGCTACGACGGCATCGACGTGGAAGGCCTCGACCGCGTGGCGCTGGACCTGCCCGAGCCCTGGCGGGTCGTGCCGCACGCCGCTGGTCGCCTCCGGCCCGGCGGACTATTGATCGCCTACACCCCCAGCGTGCTGCAGGCCACGCAGTTGCGCGCGTCGCTGGAGCGCGGACCCTGGGCGCTCGCAGCGACCGTGGAAGTCCTGCAGCGGAGTTGGCACATCGCGGGTGAGGCCGTCCGACCGGACCATCGCATGATCGCCCACACCGGGTTCCTGACCCACGCCCGGCGGCTACCCGCCTAGGCGCGCATGAACCTCCTCGACCTGGCAGTCCTGGGTCTGCTGCTGCTGGCGGGGCTGGCGGGGTTGCGGACGGGGCTGCTCCGGCCCGGTCTCGCCCGGCTCGGTGTGGCACCGGGTCTCTGGGGAGCGGTCCGCCTCCTGCCGTGGGCACTCGAAGAACTCGCTCCCGCCGCCGAGCGGTGGCACCCGACGGCCTACCCGCTGGGCGTCAGCGCGGGCGTCCTGGTGGCCGGCGCGCTGGTCGGCCAGATCGCCGGGTTCGCGCTGGGGCGGCTGCTGCACCTCGCCCTGCCGGAGTCACTGCGCACCGCCGACCGGGTCGCCGGACTCGTGGCCGCAGCCGCTGCGGCGGGAGCCCTGGTGTGGCTGCTGACGCCGACCGCGGCCAGCACACCCGGCTGGTTCGCCGAGGCGAGCGAGGACTCGCTGCTGGTGCGGGCGAGCCTGGAGCATCTGCCGCCGCCGCCGGAGGACCTGGACCGCGTCGTGGCGTGGGTGCGGCTCGACTCCGGCTAGCGCGCCCGAGACGCGGAAACTCCGCCGATCAGAGAGAACGTCGAGTCGCGCGCCGTGACGCCGCAGGCGTCTCAGGCGTCGATCTCGATGAAGATGCACTCCCCGGGGCATTCCTCGGCAGACTCGATCGTCGCCTCTTCCTGCCCCGCCGGCACGACGGCCAGCCCGGTCGGGCCGCCCGGATCGCTGAAGATGGTGTCACCCTCACGCACGTACGCCAAGCCATCGTCGAGCAGAGTGAACACGTCCGGTGCGATCTCCTCGCAGAGACCGTCGCCCGTGCACAGATCCTGGTCGATCCAGACCTTCATCTTGCCGCTCCCCGATTGAGTGGATGGTGCGTGCCTGATCGGTGAATCACCGCCGCGATCAGTATAGCGCCGGCCCGGGCACGCCCCGCACGGACCGGGCCCGGACGCCGCAACCGGCTTCGCCGCGAGCGCACCGCAGCCGGGGCGAGTGTAGTCACCTGAATCCATGGCGCCGCGTGTAGGGTCGCATCCGACGATCCCCGGAGGGAGGTGAGAACCATCGACGAGGTCCCCAAGGATCAGGCCGTGCAGCTCAAGCTGCTGCGCCAGGAGATCGAGGCGCTGCGCCGCCGCCTGCAGGACACCCCCCAGCGCATCCGCACGCTCGAGGAGCGGCTGCTGGAGACCAAGGGGCAGCTGGCCCAGGCGGTCTCGCAGAACGAGAAGCTCACCCACACCCTGCGCGAGGCGCGCGAGCACATCAGCGCCCTGCGGGAGGAGGTCGAGAAGCTCACCCAGACCCCCAACGCCTACGGCACCGTCCTCCGGCTCAACGACGACGGCACCGCCGACGTCCTCTCCTCCGGGCGGAAGATGCGCGTGGCGATCCATCCCGAGGTGGAAGGCACCCTGGAACGCGGCCAAGAGGTTGCGCTGAACGATTCCCTCAGCGTGGTGCTGGCCCGCTCCGCCGACGGCACCGGCGAGGTGGTCACCCTGACCGAACTGCTGGAGGGCGGGCGCCGGGCGGTGGTGAGCTGCCGCGCCGACGAGGAGCGGGTCGTGGATCTGGCCGAGCACCTGGCCGGTGTCCCGCTCCGCGTCGGCGACCCGATGCTCATGGACACCCGCTCCGGCCTCCTCACCGAACGCCTCGTGCGCTCGGAGGTGGAGGACCTAGTGCTCGAGGAGGTGCCCGAGGTCACCTACGACGACGTCGGGGGGCTCGACGCGCAGATCGAGAAGATCACCGACGCCGTGGAACTGCCCTTCCTGCATGCGGATCTGTTCGCCGAGCACCGCCTGCCGGCCCCGAAGGGCATCCTGCTCTACGGACCGCCGGGCTGCGGCAAGACCCTCATCGCCAAGGCGGTCGCCAACTCGCTCGCCACCAAGGTGGCCGCCGCCACCGGCAACGAGAAGGCGCGGAGCTACTTCCTGAACATCAAGGGACCGGAGCTGCTCAACAAGTACGTCGGCGAGACGGAGCGGCAAATCCGCAGGGTCTTCCAGCAGGCCCGGGACCGATCGGCAGAGGGCTGGCCGGTCATCGTGTTCTTCGACGAGATGGAGTCGCTGTTCCGCATGCGCGGCAGCGGCATCAGTTCGGACATGGAATCCACCGTCGTGCCGCAGTTGCTCGCCGAGATCGACGGGGTAGAGGCACTGCGGAACGTCATCGTGATCGGCGCCTCCAACCGGGAGGACCTGATCGATCCGGCGATCCTGCGCCCAGGACGCCTCGACGTGAAGATCAAGATCGAGCGGCCCGACGCCGAGGCGGCCGCGGCGATCTACTCCCGCTATCTCACCGTGGAGCTGCCGATCGCCCACAGCGCCGTGGAGATCATCGGCGGCGGCGAGAGGGACAAGGCGGTGCGCGGCATGATCGAGCAGACGGTCGCCGAGATGTACAGCACCGAGGAGCGCAACGAGTTTCTCGAGGTCACCTACCAGAACGGCGACAAGGAGACGATGTACTTCCGCGACTTCGCCTCCGGGGCCATGATCGAGAACATCGTGCGGCGGGCCAAGAAGCTGGCCATCAAGCGCGTCATCGCCGGCGGTCCCGGTGGCATCACCCTCGAGGACCTGCTGCACTCGGTCGGCCAGGAGCACGCCGAGCACGAGGACCTTCCCAACACCACCAATCCCGACGACTGGGCCAAGATCGCCGGCAAGAAGGGCGAGCGGATCACCTTCGTCCGCACCCTCGTGCACCGCGACGACACCAACACCGGCGGCCGCTCCATCGAGCGGGTTGCCACCGGCCAGTACCTGTAACAACGCGGACCTCGCCGAACGTGGTCGTCCCCAAGATCTGCGGGCTCGAGACCGAGTACGGGATCACACATCGCGGCGCCGAGGAGTCCAACCCGATCACGGCCTCCTCGCTGCTGATCAACGCCTACCTGTCCGGCCTACAGCACGCGCCCGGCTCGCCGATCGCACGCGTGGAGTGGGACTTCGAGGACGAGATGCCGGGGCGCGACGCCCGCGGCGTCGGCGGGGGCGACATCGGTTACGAGCCCGAGACGCACCTCGTCAACGCCGTGCTGACCAACGGCTCGCGCTACTACGTGGATCACGCCCACCCCGAGATCTCCGGGCCGGAGTGCGCCGATGCGCGCAGCGCCGTTGTGTGGGACCGGGCGGCGGACGTCATCGCCCGGCGCTCCATGGAGGCGGCACGGGCACTGCTGCCGGAGGGCCAGGAACTCGTCGTCTACAAGAACAACTCCGACGGCAAGGGCAACTCCTACGGCTGCCACGAGAACTACCTCATGGATCGCGCCACGCCCTTCGGGCGCATCGTGGTTGGGGCCACACCGCACTTCGTCACCCGGCAGATCTTCTGCGGGGCCGGGAAGGTGGGGACCGAGGCGGCGGGAGTGGAGCGCTTCTCGGTCCCATTCCAACTCAGCCAGCGGGCCGACTTCTTCGAGGAGGAGGTCGGGCTGGAGACGACCCTGAAGCGGCCGATCGTGAACACCCGTGACGAGCCTCACGCCGATGCCCGGCACTACCGGCGGCTGCACGTCATCGTGGGCGACGCCAACCTCGCCGAGGTGGCCACCTTCCTGAAGGTCGGCACCACCGCCCTGGTGCTGGCCCTCGTGGAGCACGATCTCTTCCCCGATGACCTGTGCCTGGCCGCGCCGGTGCAGGCGATCAGGGCCGTCAGCTGCGACCTGAGCCTGCGGCAGCCGTTCCGGCTCGCCGACGGCACCGGTGCCACCGCCCTGGACGTGCAGTGGGAACTCCTCGAGCGCTGCGCCAAGTACTGCCACGACGTCGGCACCGAGGCGGTGGGCGGCGCGGTCGCCGACGAGGTGCTGGCGCGCTGGGAAACGGTGCTCACGCAACTGGAGACCGATCCGCTCAGCCCTGCGACGACCGTCGACTGGGTGGCCAAGTACCGCCTGCTGGACGCCTACCGCTCCCGCAACGGCTGCGACTGGAGCGATTCCCGCCTGCAGGCCCTGGATCTGCAGTATCACGACCTGCGCCCGGAGCGATCGGTGGCGGACCGCCTCGCACTGGAGCGACTCGTGGACGCCGAGGAGGTCCGGTGGGCCACCGAGAACCCCCCGCCGGACACCAGGGCCTACTTCCGCGGCCGCTGCCTGCAGCAGTTCGCCTCCCACGTCGTCGCCGCCAACTGGGACTCGGTGGTCTTCGACCTCGCCGGCGAGACTCTGCACCGGGTCCCCATGATGGAACCTGCCCGCGGAACCCGGCAACATGTGGCTAGCTTGTTCGACGAGTGTCAGACCCCGGCCGACCTCATCGGGAGGCTGCAGCAGTGATGGGTGAGCGCGAGAACCATGGCTGAACGAGAGCGGATCCAGAAGTCGTCCCGGCCGAGCGCCGAATCGGTCCAGGAGGAGGAGACGCGGGCCGCCAGTCCCACCGGTGACCGTCTGAAGGCGGAACTCGACGACCTCCTCGACGAGATCGACGAGGTGCTCGAGACCAACGCCGAGGAGTTCGTCAACTCCTACATCCAAAAGGGCGGCCAGTAGCGCCCGCGCCGGGCGGGCCCGCCGCCGCCGCCGGGAACCGCGCTCGCCGGATCGGTGGGAGTAGCCTCGCGCCATGAGCCTGCCGCTGCTGCGGAACCTCCCCATTTTCGGCGCCGGTGGGGATCCGGGGCCCAGTTTCACCGGTCTGCTGGCCGCGGCGGGACATCCCGGCGACATCGGCCGTCCCGACGCAGCGGGCCAGGGAGACCTGTCCGGCGTGACCCACGGCACCACGGTGGTGGCGCTGCGTCACCGTGACGGGGTGGTGATGGCAGGGGACCGGCGGGCAACCGCGGGAAACCTGATCAGCCACCGCACCATCGAGAAGGTGTACCCCGCGGGCCGCCACGCCGGGGTCGCCATCGCCGGCGCGGCCGGTCCGTCGATGGAGATGGTGCGCCTGTTCCAGTTGCAACTGGAACACTACGAGAAGGTCGAGGGGCAGCCGCTCAGCCTGGACGGTCAGGCCAACCAGCTCAGCCAGATGGTCAGGGCGAACCTCACCTCGGCGCTGCGGGGACTGCTGGTCGTGCCGCTGTTCGCGGGCTGGGACGAGCGCCGCGAGTGCGGGCGCCTGTTCCAGTACGACGTGACCGGCGGTCGCTACGAGGAGCAGGACTACGCCGCCGGCGGCTCGGGCAGCCTGCACGCCGGCACGGTCGTGAAGCTGGGTTTCCGTCCTCGGTTGGCGCCCGCGGCGGCCGTCGACCTGGCCATCTCCGCGCTCTTCCAGGCCGCCGACGAGGATGCCGCCACCGGCGGACCCGATCTCGTCCGGGGAATCTTCCCGGTGGTGGTCAACATCGACGCCGATGGTTACCGGCGACTCGACGACCCCCACGTGGAGGAGCGCTTCCGGGCCCTGCTCGCCAGGCTCGACGCAGACGGCGGCGAGGCGCACACAGACCGGAGTCCCGGTGACGCCACCTGAGCCTGAGATGCCGGCTCCGGGCCCCCAGCGCGACACACGAGACGAGTGCCGCCCATGAACATGCCCTTCTACGTGGCGCCCGAGCAGATCATGAAGGACCGAGCGGACTACGCCCGCAAGGGGATCGCCCGGGGGAAGAGTCTCGTGGCCGTGACCTATCGCGACGGCATTCTGCTTTGCGCCGAGAACGTCTCGAACACGCTCCGGAAGATCAGCGAGATCTACGACCGCATCGCCTTCGCCGGGGTGGGGAAGTACAACGAGTTCGACCAGCTCCGCATCGCCGGCGTGCGCCACGCCGACCTGAAGGGGTACGCCTACAGCCGCCAGGACGTGGAGGCTCGCAGCCTCGCCAACCAGTACGCGCAGATTCTGGGACAGATCTTCACACACGAGATGAAACCCATGGAAGTGGAGATCCTCGTGGCGGAGATCGGGGACGAGGCGGGAACCGAGCAGCTCTTCCACATCCTCTACGACGGCACGGTCAACGACGAGAGCCGCTGGTCGGTGCTCGGCGGCGACGCCGAGGCCATCTCCGAGCGCCTGGGCGACCTCCACGACGCCGACCTCGATGCGGCGGCTGCGCTGCGCGCCGCGGTCGGTGCCCTGGCCGGGCCGGAGCGAACGCTCGTGGCCGACGACCTCGAGGTGGCCCTGCTCGACCGCACCCTCGGCCGGCGCTGCTTTCGCCGGCTGGGAATCGCCGAGGTGGACGCGCGGCTGGAGGAGCCGCAGCCGGCATCCCGCGAGGTGCCCGACGGGGCGGCGGACTAGGGGCGACGCTTTGCAGCGACGCATCTACGGGATCGAGAACGAGTACGGCGTCACGTTCGCGCTCGGCAGCCAGCGGCGCCTGAGCCCCGACGAGGTGGCGCGTTACCTGTTCCGCCGGGTGGTGTCCTGGGGACGCAGCAGCAACGTATTCCTCGCCAACGGGGCGAGGCTCTACCTCGACGTCGGGTCGCACCCCGAGTACGCCACCCCCGAGTGCGACTCCCTGTACGACCTGGTGGCGCACGACCGCGCCGGGGAGCTCGTCCTGGACCAGCAGGTGGCCTACGCCCAGGAGCGGCTCAACGCCGACGGCATGCGCGGCGAGATCTACCTCTTCAAGAACAACACCGACTCGGCGGGGAACTCCTACGGCTGCCACGAGAACTACCTCACCACGCGCCGCGAGGAACTCGCCGAATACAGCGAGGTGCTCATCCCGTTCCTGGTGACCCGGCAGATCTACGCCGGCGCCGGCAAGATCCTGCTGACTCCCCGGGGCGCCAAGTACTGCATCAGCCAGCGCGCCGAGCACATCTGGGAGGGAGTGTCCAGCGCCACCACGCGCTCGCGGCCGATCATCAACACGCGTGACGAGCCCCACGCCAACGCCGAGTTGTTCCGCCGCCTGCACGTCATCGTGGGGGACTCCAACATGAGCGAGTACGCCACGTTCCTGAAGGTGGGAGCGTGCAGCATCCTGCTGCAGATGCTGGAGGAGCCGTCGATCGTGCTGCGGGACATGACCCTCGAGAACCCCATCCGGGCGATCCGGGAGATCAGCCACGACGACTTCGAGAAGATCAGCGAAGGCACGCGCCCCTGGCGGCGCGTGCGCCTCGCCAACGGCCGGCAGTTGAGCGCCCTGGACATCCAGCGCGAGTACTTCGAGCGGGCCCAGGAGTTCTCCACCCGGTTCGACATCGGCGACGAGCAGAAGCAGGCCCTGCAGATGTGGGGCCACTGCCTGGAGCGCCTCGAGGCGGACCCCCTCAGCCTCGACCGGGAATGCGACTGGGTGATCAAGTACCGGCTGATCAACCACTACCGGGAGCGCAACGGTCTCACCTGGGACGACCCCCGGCTGGCGCTCTTGGACCTGAAGTACCACGACGTGAGCCGCGATCGGGGGCTGTTCCACAAGCTGCAGCAACGGGAGCTGGTCGAGTCGATCTGCCTGGAGGACGACGTGCTGGAAGCGATGCACCGTCCACCCCAGACCACGCGGGCCCGCCTGCGCGGCGAGTTCGTGCGGCGCGCCAAGGAGCGCAAGCGGGACTACACCGTGGACTGGGTGCATCTCAAGCTGAACGACCAGGCGCAGCGCACGGTGCTGTGCAAGGACCCGTTCAAGTCCCACGACGAGCGGGTCGAGAAGCTGATCGCATCGCTGTGAACGGCTGCGGGGAGCCACTGCGGTGAGCATTCCGGCCAGCGCCAAGCTGGAACGGCTCCTGAACCTGACCGCCGCCCTGCTCGCCACCGAACGACTCCTGCCGGCCAGCGAGATCGCCGCCAAGGTGGCGGGCTACGCCGACGGCAAGGCGGCCTTCCGGCGCACCTTCGAACGCGACAAGAGCGAGCTGCGCGAGATGGGCATCCCGCTCACGACCGGCGCCGTGCCGGGGAGTGATCCGCCGGTGGAGGGCTACCGGATCCACCCCCGCGACTACTACCTCGACGATCCCGACCTGGCAGCCGACGAGCGGGCCGCGCTGCACCTTGCGGCCCGCACGGTGCGCCTGGAGGGCGCGTCGGTCGAGACGGCCTTCTGGGCCCTCGGCGGGCGGCCCCCTGAGGGAGATCCGGACCAGGAACTGGCCGTGATCCCGTTCAACGAGCACCTGGCCACCCTCTACCGGGCGATCTCGGGCCGCAGCGTGGTGTCGTTCCGCCACCGCGGCGAGCCGCGCTCGGTGGAGCCGGTGCGGCTGTACTTCACCCGCGGGCACTGGTACCTCGGCGGCCACGACCGCGACCGCGCCGCCTGGCGGCACTTCCGCCTCGACCGCGTCGCCGACCCGGCGGTCGGCGACGCCGGAGGGTTCGTACCGAAGCCGGCTCCGGCCGAGAGCCTCGGGCGGCCTCCCTGGGAGATGGGCGCCGACTCCTGGACCGCGCAGATCCACGTGGATGCCGACGTCGCCGACTGGGCGCTGGGGCAGGTGGGGCAGGGCACGCGCCGCGAGCGGCGCCCCGACGGGTCGCTGCTGCTGCACCTGCCGGTCGCCAATGCGGACGCGCTGGTGGAGTTCGTGCTCGGGCTGCTGGACCGAGCCGAGCTCGTCGGCCCGCCGGAGCTGCGGGAGAAGCTCCTCGAGAGGGTGCGGGCCTGCGCCGGTGCGGTCCATTCGCCGGCGGCGACCAGCGCGGTCACGGCCGCCGAGCCCGAGCCGCCGGCGTGGGCCCCGGCGGCTGCCGCTCCTTCGCGCGCGCGGCGACTGACCTCCTCCGAACGGATGCACCGGCTCCTGCAACTCATTCCCTGGGTGGCCGACCGTGGCGGGGCGACCCTCGTGGAGATCACCGAGCGCTTCGACTATCCCGCCGACGGGTTGCTCGACGACCTGCAGCAAGTGGTCTTCATGGTCGGTGTGCCTCCCTACACACCCGACGCTCTGATCGAGGTGGAGGTGGCGGACGGCTTCGTCCAGATCAACTTCGCCGACTACTTTCGCAAGCCGTTGCGCCTCACGCCGCCGCAGGCGGTGGCGCTCCTCGCCGCGGCCACCGGGCTGCTGGGCCTCACCGGCGACAGCGCGCTGGAACGAGGACTCGCCAAGCTCGCCCGGACCCTCGGCGTGAATCCCGCCGAGGCGCTCGAGATCCACCTCGGTGACGCAACCTCCGAAGCGCTGGCGACCCTGCAGGAAGGCTGCCGCGATCACCGTCCGGCCGCCATCCGGTACTACAGCTACGACCGCGACGCCGTCACCGAGCGGGTCATCGAGCCCTACCGCACCTTCGCCCACGAGGGGGCCTGGTACGTGCGCGCCTTCTGCCGGCGCAGCGACCAGGTGCGCACCTTCCGGCTCGACCGCGTGACCGCCGCGGACCTGCTGGAGGAATCGTTCGCCCCACCTGCGGGGCCGATCGCTGCCACGGTCTGGGATCCGCCGCCAGAGGGACCCTGGGTCGAGTTGGCACTCGAGGGTGTTGCCCAGTGGGTTCTGGACTACTACCCGGCGAGCCGGGTCGCCTGGGAGGGACAGACCTGCGTGGCACGGCTGCCCGTCGGCGGGGTGGCCTGGCTCGAGAGGCTCCTGCTCCGCCTCGGGCCGGCGGCTCGGGTCACAGCGAGCCAGGGACTCCCGCCCGAACCGGGCGCCGAGGCGGCTCGACGAATCCTCGCGCGCTACGCCGGATAACCGCTGGACAGAGGGTGGGGTCGGTTACGGTGAACCCTCGATGACCCAAGAACCTCCCCGGGATCCCTCGCGCCGGCCAGACCCCTCCGACCCGGCGTGGGTGGATCACATCCTGGATCAGCTCACCAGCCGGCCGATGCCCGCGGCACCCGAAGTGGCAGGCGCCGAGGCCGACGAACCCGAGCCCTTCGACGCTGTCCCGGAGCCTGCCGAGGGGGAGGATGTCGAGTTCGAATCGCCCGCTGTCGAGGCCCCGGAAGTGCAGGCACCTCTGCCGCCCCCGCCTGCTGCGCCCGATGAGCTCCCGATGATCTCTGGCCCAGGGCTGCTGGACGAACTGCTCTCGCTCGACCTCGACTCGACCGCCGGGCCCGCCGACGATCCGGAACCGCAGCCCGAACCGCCCCCGCCGGAGGTACCCGAGGCCCCCGCAGAACAGGCCGCTCCGCCGCCCCCGCCGGAGGTACCCGAGGCCCCCGAAGTGCAGGCACCCTCACCGCCCCCGCCCGCCGCCGCGGCGCCCCCGGCACCGAGGCCGCCTGCGGGAGTTCCCCGCCCCGTCCCGCCGCGGCCGGCACAGGTGCCGCCCCCGATCCCGCCTCCGCCGCGGCGCGGCGCGCCTCGCGGGACCCCGGTCCCGGCGAGGGGCCACGGCGACCCCATGCTTGCCGGCCCTCCACCGAGCCCCGCTCCGGCGCCGCCCCGGCCGCGCCGCCGTCGCGCCCTCGAGCCGCCGGAGGAACCGCGGGACCCCACCTACGACGGCGTCTACGACGAGGACTACACGGCCGAGTTCGACGAGCACCTGGTGGAATCCCACAGCAGGTGGCGGACCGCGGTGGGCTGGGCCCTCACGGTGGCGATCGCCGTCGTGCTGTCGCTGGTGATCCGCTCGTTCGTCGCCCACGCCTTCCATGTGGAGTCGGGCTCGATGGAGCCGACGCTGGCGCCCGGCGACCGGATCCTCGTGAACAAGCTCGCCAGCAACCCCTCGCGGGGCGACCTCGTCGTCTTCAGCCGGCCGGACGGTGACCTCGTCAAGAGAGTCATCGCCCTCGAGGGTGAGACCCTGTATTTCGAGGACGGTCTCCTGAAGATCGACGAGAGCTGGCTCGTCGAGCCCTACCTCTCCGCGGGGACCGGCACCTACGTGCGCGCCGCCATCCCCAACTGCGATCCGACCGAGGGGTTCGGCCGCAATGAGGCCTGCACCGTCCCCGAGGATCACGTCTTCGTGCTGGGCGACAACCGGAGCGTCTCCTTCGACAGCCGCAACTTCGGGCCCGTGCCCCGGGAGAACCTCGTCGGCAACGCGGCCCTGCAGTTCTGGCCGCTGGGCGATCTGCGCAGCCTCTGAGCGGCGCCGCTGCGCCGCTAGCCGTAGTAGGCGGCGATGGCGCTCATCATCCTGTCCACGTGGTCGCTGTAGACCGCGTCGAGCCCGGCGTCGAGGAGTTCGCCGAGCGTGCGGTCGTGGTGGGCATCCCAACCGAAGGCCAGGACCCCGAAGCGATGGAACAGCGCCGCGGTTCCGCCGGTCCAGTCGGCATGGGGCATGTTGATCGCGTCGATGCGGTTGCGGGACATGCGCTCGGCGAGGCGCTCGGGACCGTGCTCCATGCGTCGGCGCCTCACCGAGAGCACCAGCCGGACATCGCTCCAACGCTCCCGCCATTCCTCCAGCAACCGCAGCGAGCCCGAGCACAGCCAGAGCCGACCCGCTGCCTCGCGCCCGGCCCCCCTGGCCGCCGCGACCACGCCGGGTGCCGCATCGGGATCCTTGATGTCGATGGAGAACTCGAAGTCGCTGCCGCAGGATCCGTAGAGCTCCTCCGGGGAGAGCACTCCTGAAGGCATGGCAGCCCGCGGCGCAGCGCGCACTTTGCGGGTGCCCAACCGGGGGAGGGGTGGGCGGAAACGGCTGTCGTGGTGCAGCACGACCGCGCCGTCAGCGGTGATGCGGGCATCGCTCTCCAGCCCGGTCGCCCCCTTTGCCAGCGCGGTCTCGAAGGCCACCAGCGTGTTCCCCGAGGCGTGCGCCATGCCACCCCGGTGGGCGAATCCGATAGGTCGCGACATCAGGGCAGGGAGTCGCGGACCCATGCCACAGTGTGCCCTCCAGAAGGCCGATCGCGGCCCACAGATAGGCTGACGGAGTGCTGGGGTTCCTGAACATCGGACCCGGCGAGGTCGTGGTGATCCTCGTCATCGCCCTGGTCGTCCTCGGCCCGAGCCGGTTGCCCGCGACGGCGCGGACCCTGGGCCGCTTCATGGCCAGGACCCGCGACGTCGTCGCCAGGTTCCAGCAGGAGATGCAGGCTGCCGCTGATCTTCCGCTGGAGGTCATCGCCCGCGAGCGGGGCCGTCTCCAGGAGCCGATCCGAACCTCCGACCGGACCGGCACACCGCAGTCCGATGAGCCGGAGCCCGGCGACGGCGAACCCGCCGTGACCGCCACCGAGCCCGACGAGATCGACGAAACCGTCGGCGGGGCATCCGAAGTGCCCGCCGCTTCCGAATCGGATTCCGAGCCCGAAGACCACGACGCTCGATGAGCGACGTCCCACCACTCGAGGAGGCCGCGGGCGGTCGGATGACCCTCATGGAGCACCTTGCCGAACTTCGCCGCCGGCTGATCATCTCCATGGTCGCGCTCGCCTGCGGTTTCGTGGTCTGCTGGGTGTTCTACCCGCAGATCCTGGACTTCCTGGTGGCGCCCTATTGCGACGTGGTGAGCCCCGACGCCGAGGGCCTCGACGCACCCGGAAATTGCCGCCTGCTGGTGCTCGATCCCCTCGAGCCGTTCGCGGTGCGCGTCAGCGTGGCGGGGTACGGCGGCGCTGCGCTGGCCATGCCGATCCTGTTGTGGCAGGCCTGGCGCTTCATCACGCCCGGCCTCTTCCCCCGTGAGCGTCGCCACACCGCGGGGTTCGTCATCATGGCCACGCTGCTGTTCGCCGGTGGCGTGGCCCTGGCGTTCTGGACGATCCCGCGCGCCCTCGGCTTCCTGGCCGCGCTCGGCGGCGACGATCTCGTCAGCTTCTTCTCGCCGCGCCGCTATCTCTCCTTCGTCGTGAAGATGGCACTCGCTTTCGGCTTGGGCTTCGAGTTCCCGATCGTCCTGATGTTCGGCCAGATCACCGGCATCATCCCGACCCGCACGCTGCAGCGGATCCGCCCCTGGGCGGCCGTGGGGATCGTCGTCGTGGCAGCCGTGATCACCCCCACGGGCGACCCGTTCACCCTCCTCATCCTCTCCGGCCCGATGTACGCGTTCTACGAGCTGTCGATCCTCTTCGGGGTGCTGAGGCAGAGGCGAAAGGACCGCGAGGAGGCCGCGGAGTCGGCGCCGACCCCGAGCGAGCCGGCCGCGGACGACACCTCGTGAGCAGCGTCGAAGCCGCCACCGGCGAGTTGACCTATCCCTTCGAGTTGGATCGCTTCCAGCTCGAGGCCATCGAGGCGATCGACGGCGGCGCCTCGGTCCTCGTCGCCGCACCCACGGGGGCCGGAAAGACGGTGGTGGCCGAGCACGCCGTGCGAGTGGCGCTCGCCACCGGGCGGCGGGTCTTCTACACCGCCCCGATCAAGGCGCTCTCCAACCAGAAGTACTCCGACCTGGCAGCCGAGCACGGCCCGAAGGTCGTCGGCCTGCTGACGGGCGACAACGCCATCAACCCCTCCGCACCGGTGGTCGTGATGACCACCGAGGTGTTGCGCAACATGATCTACGCCGATTCACCGGATCTGGAGGAGTTGGCCTGGGTCATCCTGGACGAGGTGCACTACCTGCAGGACCCCTACCGCGGCCCTGTCTGGGAGGAGGTGATCATCCACGCCCCGCCGGCGGTTCGGTTCGTCTGCCTCTCCGCCACGGTCTCCAACGTCGGCGAGATCCGCTCCTGGATCAGCGAGTTGCGAGGATCGGTCCGGGCCGTCACCGAGACGCGCCGCCCGGTCAGCCTGGACAGCCTCGTGTGCTTCGGCGACAACGAGCGCGCCAACCTGCGCTTCCTGCCGGTGCTCATCGGCGACCGTCCCAACCCCGAAGGGGAGCGCATCGACCGCGACCGCCGGCGGCGGCGCGGCGCGGGGGGACGCCGCTGGCGCGCACCCGACAGGGTCGCCGTCATCGAGGCGCTGGCACGCCGGCGGATGCTGCCCGCCATCTACTTCATCTTCAGCCGGGCCGGCTGCGACGACGCCGCCCGCCTCGTCGCCGGTGCCGGTCCGGAACTGACCACCCCGGCGGAGCGGGACCTGATCGCCGAGATCGTCGAACCCTACGTGGCCGCCCTCGGCCGTCACGACCGCCGCGCCGTGGGCTACGAGGCCTGGTCGGCGCAGATTCTCAGCGGGGTGGCCGCTCATCACGCCGGAATGCTGCCGCCTTTCAAGGAGGCGACCGAGGCCTGCTTCCGGCGCGGCCTCATCAAAGTCGTGTTCGCCACCGAGACCCTGTCGCTGGGCATCAACATGCCGGCGCGCACGGTCGTGATCGAGCGGCTCACCAAGTTCTCCGGGGACGGCCACGAGCTGCTCACGCCGCTGAGCTACACCCAGCTGACCGGGCGCGCCGGGCGGCGTGGGATCGACGACCAGGGCTACGCGGTGGTGCTGTGGAGTCCCCGTCTGCGCTTCGGCGACGTGTCGGGGCTGGTCGGCAACCGCACCTTCACCCTGGTCTCGGCCTTCCGCCCCACCTACAACATGGTGGTGAACCTGATCGCGCGCCTCGCACCGGATGAGGCGCGCAGCGTGCTGGGGCGCTCCCTCGCCCAGTACCAGGCCGATCGCGAGGTCGTCACCCTGGAGCGGCAATTGCAGGAGGGCCGCCGGGCGCTGGCGGAGATCAACGCCACGGCTCGCCGGCGGGGGAGCGCGGAGGCGCAGCGCCGCTTGCGCCGCACCGCCCGCAGAGTGGAGGACCTTCGAAACCGGCTGAGAAGCAAGAAGGACACTCTGGCCGCCGAGTTCGACGAACTCACCGAGGTGCTGCGCCGGCGCGGCCACCTCGACGGTTGGGCGCCGGCTCCGAGCGGCAGGGTGCTCGCCGGCATCTACCACGAGAGCGACCTGCTCCTCACCGAGGCCCTGGTCGGCGGCCACTTCGACGGGCTCGACGAGCCCTCGTTCGCGGCGCTGCTGGCCTGTTGCACCTACGAGCAGCGCGGCGGTGACGTACCGGTGGAGCCGCACTGGCCCACGGGGTCGCTGCGGCGCAGCTGGGCGCGCCTGGGCGAGGCGCACGAATCGCTGACCGCCACCGAGGTGACGTGCCTGGGCCGCCCGCGCACCCGCCCGCCCGACGGGGGATTCGCCGCGCTCGCCTACGGGTGGGCGGCGGGCGACCCGCTGGCGCGTGTGCTGGACGGCCACACCACCCCGGGCGACTTCGTCCGCAACGTGAAGCTCGTCTGCGATCTGGCCCGCCAGATCGGCCGAGTGGCACCCGATCCGGCCACGACGGCCACCGCGGCCGCGGTGGCGAACGCCATGTTCCGCGGCGTGGTGTCCGCCTCGGTGCTCGACGCCACCGGCTGAGGGCGCCGCCGGAGCGGGCCAGCGGGGAGGGGAGCGGGCTTTGGGCATCCGCCGCGGCGGCGACTGGGGCACGCAGGGAGCGCTCCCCGAGGGCGGCGTGGTCGTCTCCGGTGACCGCGAGGCCCGCGACGTGGTGGAGGCGGCGCGGCGGCGCGGCGAGCCGCTGCCGGTGCTCGGCCTCGCCGGCGGGGACCTCTGCCGCACCCTCGGGGGGAGCGGCGACCTGGCCAGGCTGGCAGAGGGGGGCTCGCTGCTGACCTGCGATCTGGGCTCGGTGCTGCTCGACGGCAGGATCCACTGGTTCACGGCACACCTCGTCGCCCGCCACAGCTGGCTCACCGGGCGGGTCCTGGTGGTGATGAACGCCGCCTTCCTGGGGCGCTGGAACCTCGGCCCGCGCGCCCATCCCGGCGACGGGCTGCTGGACATCAGCGACGCCGACCCGGCGCTGCGCCAGCGGTTGGCAGCCTGGCGACGCCTCCCGGCCGGCACGCACCTCCCGCACCCGGCGATCGCAACGAGCCGGCGCGCCGCGTTCAGCACGAGCTTCGATCGTCCGGTGCCGGTGCTGCTGGACGGCGCGCCCGTGGGCCGTGCCAGCACGATCACCGTGCGGGTCGAGAGCGACGCCCTCGTCGTGGTGGTCTAGGCGCATACGGTCCGAAGCCGCCGGGACGACCGGTGGTAGATTCGCCCCGTGGTTCGCTCCTCGCCCGGATCCGCCGACTTCAAGGCGCGAGCCGCGGCGGCGGTGGAGGCACGCGCCGCGCAACTCACCGAGATCTCGCACCGCATCCACGAGAACCCCGAGTTGGGATTCGAGGAGCACTTCGCCCATGACCTGCTGGCCGATGCGGCCGAGGAGGCGGGGCTGGCCGTCCAGCGGCAGGCCTACGGCGTGGCGACGGCGTTCGCGGCCCGCGCCGGGACCGAAGGACCCCTCGTGGCCTTCCTCTGCGAGTACGACGCGCTGCCCGGCATCGGCCACGCCTGCGGGCACAACATCATCGCCGCCTCGGGCCTCGGGGCAGGACTTGCGGCGGCGGAGGTCGTGGAGGAGCTGGGGGGTCGCCTGCTGATCCTCGGGACGCCGGCCGAGGAGGGCGGCGGGGGCAAGCTGCATCTCATGGACGGGGGCGCCTTCGCCGGCGTGGACGCCGCCCTCATGGTGCATCCCGCCGGGTTGGAGCTCTCCGAGATGCAGACGCTGGCGGTTCAGCAGCTGCACGCCCGCTACCGCGGCCGTCCCGCGCACGCCGCCGCCGCTCCCCAGGCCGGCCGCAACGCCCTGGACGGGGCGGTGTTGGGCTATGTCGCCGCGGCCGCCCTCCGCCAGCACATCGCGCCCGACGAACGGTTCCACGGGATCTTCACCGACGGCGGCCAGAAGCCGAACATCGTTCCGACTTTCGCCGAGACCAACTGGTACGTGCGGTCGCCCACCGTCACACGGCTGGAGTTGCTGAAGGAACGCCTGGCCGACTGCCTGAACAGCGGTGCGCTGGCCGCGGGCGTGGGTCTCGAGTTGGCGTGGGCGGAGTATTTCTTCGCCGAGGTGCGCAGCAACGGCCCCCTCCTGGAGCTCTGGAAGTCCAACGCCGCCGCCGTCGGCAGGCAGCCGCAACGGCCCGCCCCGGGCCGCACCGTGATCGGCAGCACCGACATGGGCAACGTCAGCCAGGCGGTGCCGTCGATCCACCCCATGATCGCGGTCGGCCCGCCGGATGTGGCCATCCACACCGAGGAGTTCGCCAGATGCGCCCGGGGGCCCGATGGCGACCGCGGCGTCGTCGACGGCGCCAAGACGCTGGCCGCGGTGGCGATCGACTACTGGAGCGACGCCTCGGTGCGCGCCGCGGTGACTGCCGACTTCACCGGCGGGGGCAGCGCCCCGGCGTCGGGCTGAGGGCTCGGCCCCCGCAGCCGGCGACGACAGATCATGTACGTCGCTGAGACCTTCACGGCCGCCGAGGCCGACATCCTGCGCCGCTACTTCACGAACCTCGACCAGCCCGTATTCGCCCTGGTGAACTTGCCCGAGGTCGTGAAGGGAGCGCTGTTCGCCCGGTACTCGCGGTCGGCAAAGAGCCTGCGTCGCCTCTTCCTGGACGAGTTCGTGGGCGAACTCGACGTCAGCGGTGACCTGGGCGTGGATGCCACGATCGGCCTGCGCCGCGCCGAGGAACTCTACGACCGGGTCTTCTTCGAGTACGGCGACGACTCGGTGGCGCAGCTCGGGGGCGTGCACCTGGCGTGCGAGCAGGCCTCCAACGTGCTGACCAAGGTGCTGGAGTGGGGGAGGCTGATGTCCTACCTCGAGCAATCCACGCGCTATGTGGCCTACGACGCACGTCTCGGCGGCCGCTACCGCTACTACCGGGATCCCGACATCCTGGGTTCGAGCCTCGGCGCCCGCTACATCGCCGACCTCGACGCCATGTTCGAGTCCTACAGCTCGACGCTGCCCGTGATGAACGAGCATTTCCGCCGCCGGTTCCCCATAGCCCCCGGGGACTCGGACTTCGTGCACCGTCAGGCCATCCGCGCCAAGTCCTTCGACTCGGTCCGGGGGATGCTGCCCGCCGCGGCCCTCTCGAACGTCGGGATCTACGGCAGCGGCCAGGGCTACGAGAACCTGCTCCTGCGGATGCGCGCCCACGCGCTGCCGGAGGTCCGCGCCTACGCCGACATGATGCTCGTCGAACTGCGCAA
Source organism: bacterium (assembly GCA_026708055.1). NCBI lineage: Bacteria > bacterium. The sequence goes on from JAPOVS010000054.1 coordinate 62,924, forward strand.
GGTCATCCCGTCGTTCCTGAAGCGGTTGGACGTCGAGGACAGGGGAGTGGCCTGGAGCCGGTACCTGCGCGCCACCGGCGACTCGATGCAGGCCCTTGCCCTCGAACTCTTCAGCGATGCCGAGAAGCCCTACGAGGAGGTCCCCGCAGTCCGGCTCGTGGACTTCGACCCCGACGCCGAGGTGAAACTCGTGAGCAGCGCCCTCTATTCCCACGTCGACGTCCCCGAGGAGCAGCTGCGCGCCCGCGTCGAGGACATGAGCGCGGAGGATCGCCTGCGCGTGCTGCTCGCCTACACCGGCGACCGCCGCAACAGGCGTCACAAGCCTGGGCGCGCCCTCGAGACGCCCTGCTACCGCTTCGACGTGCTGTGCGACTACGGGGCCTTCCGCGACCTGCAGCGTCACCGGATGCTGACGATCGAATGGCAGCGGCTGTCACCCGGCCACGGCTACAGCATGCCTGAGGCGGTCGCGGCGGCCGGCCTCGAAGGCCTGTTCACCGAGACGATGGCCCGGAGCGCCGAGCTGCACGACACGTTGCTGGAGCACTTCCCCGAGCAGGCCGCCTACGCGGTCGCCCTGGCCTACCGCATCCGTTTCGTCATGCAGATGAACGCCCGGGAGGCGATGCACCTCATCGAGCTGCGCAGCAGCACCCAGGGTCATCCCGCCTACCGCCACGTGGCTCAGGAGATGCACCGCCTCATCGAGACCACCGCAGGACACCGGGCGATCGCCGGAATGATGTCCTTCGCCGACCGCTCCCGCGGACCCGAGCTCGAACGACTCGCCTCCGAGCGTCGGGCCGCGACGCGCCGCCGCGACGCGGTCTAGCGCCGGAGGCTCCCCGGCCGCACCGCAGCACTACCGCATTTTGTGACGGCGTGTGTCTATGATCCGCCTCTCAGGTGATCGGTGCCCGCACGAGGCCGGAGAGACGCATGTCCGACGATGACAACTTGTTGGACCTCGACATCGAGGAAGAGGACGACGAGGCGTTCGACCCCGAATTCGACGAGGACATCGAGGAGGACGACGACGACGACCATCTCGCCGACGACGACGACGATGACCTCGAGGAGGACGATGAGGAGGAGGAGGTCCCCGAGCGCAACGCCAAGCGGCCGCCTCAGGCCGAGGGAGAGTTCGACGACGAGGTGGACCCGGACAATCTCGAGGCGGATCTCAACACCATCCTGCGAGACCGCATCGCCGCGGGCGACGACGTCGAGGACGACGAGGAGACCGGTGAGGTCGAGACCGGCCAGCCGGCGGAGTTGCTCGGCTCGGTGACACCCCGCCGCGACGACGAATGGCTCTGCGAGGGATGCTTCCTGCTGGTGTCGAAGAGCCAACTCGGCAGCCGGACGGAGCCTCGCTGCCCGTCAGGCGAGGAGATCTGCCCGTCGCTCGACAGGCTGGGCCCCTGAGAGTCGGCGTCGCCGCGGCCACAGCCGCCGACTGCACCGCCCTGGAGGCCCTCACCGGGACCGCACGGGAGGAAGCGGCGGGCCAGCGGGGCGGCGCCATGCTGCTGGCGATCCGCTACCCGGAGGCTCTCGATGCCGCCGGATTTCAGCGCCTCCTGGAGACGGGCGGCGTGCGGGCCTGGGTCGGCGACCTCGACGGTTCCACGGTCGGCTTCGCCGCGGCGCGGCTGGTGGAACTGGCGGACGGCACCTCGCTGGCCGAGATCGATGCGCTCTACGTCCTGCCCGAGGCTCGAGGGGTGGGTCTGGGCGAGGCGCTCATGGACGAGGTTCTGGCGTGGGCCGCCGGCGCAGGTGCCGCCGCGGTCGACGCGGTGGCCCTTCCCGGCGACCGGGTGACGAAGAACTTCTTCGAGCGCTACGGGATGACCGCCCGCGCTCTGCAGGTCCACCGACGGCTGGACCCTCCGCCCGCGGCAAGCGCCAGCTGATGCGTCCCGAGGTGTGCGTCGGCGCGATCGCCGTGCGCGACGGCTGCGTGCTGCTGGTGCGCCGGGGCCACGGGCCGGCGGCCGGCCAGTGGTCCGTGCCTGGGGGACGGGTGGAGTGGGGCGAGACGCTGGCCGCGGCCGTCGTCCGGGAGGTGGCCGAGGAGACGGGCCTGGAGGTCCTCTGTGAGGAGTTCGCCGACTGGGTGGAGCGGATCGGCGATCAGCACCACTACGTGATCGCCGACTTCTGGGTCACCGTGCTGAGCGATCACCCTCCGGTGGCCGGCGACGACGCCGCCGAAGCTCGCTGGGTGCCCCTGGAAGGCCTAGACGTCCTCGACCTCACCGCCGGGCTCAGAGACTTCTTCGCCCGCATCGGCGTCCTGGACCGGCTGGCCTGAGGCCTCGGCCGCCTCGTCGGCTGCCTCCTCCGACACCGGCTCCTCCACAGCTTCCAGCTCGGCGGTCTCCTCGCTGAGGTCCTCAGGCACCGGCTCCGCGGCTGAGTCCGGCTCGGCGACCTGCGCCGGAACATCGAAGTATTCCCCGAACTGTGCGCGCAGCGCCGGGAGGCGCTCCCCGAAGCGGCGCACCGTGCGGAGAAGACGCTCCGAGGGCTCCGGCGGCAAATCCTGCGCCACCAATACCAGGCGAATGGGGGACTGTGCAGCCGCTTCCAGCATCCTCACCCACAAATCGTCCTCGGTGCCGGCGTTCAACTGGGACGCGACGCCCTCCTGCAGGCTCGCGGCCAAGCTCTCCGGCAACGGGGTCCCCGCCTTGGGAGGACGCTGGCTGACGCGCAGGGCGGTCACCAGGCGACCCTTGCGGAGCAGCGAACCCAGGTCGGCGATCCAGGCCGAGTGTTCACGGTCGACCCGGGCGTCCAGCTTGCCGCGCAGTTCATCCGCCAGGGCGCGAGCCTCGTCGTCGGGGTACTTCTCGGGGATGCCGGCCACGACCGACCGCAGGTCGCGCAGATCCACCTCGTCGGTCACCTTGCGGGCTGCTTCGGCGCGGTCCCGCCAGTCCACGACGCGGTAGGCCGAGAACAACCTCTCCACGACCGCCAGGCGTGCGTCCCCGGCGTCGCCGGAGCGGCTCGCTTCCTGCCCCTCGCCCGGCTGGCCCTCGGATTGCAGGGCCTGGCGCACCGCCCGGATGCCCTCGTTGGCAAGTCTCTCCGCAATGGCTCTGTCGTCGGCGGACAGCGTTGCCAGCCAAGCGTCGCGGTGGCGGTTCTCCGGGCGCAGTCGCGGGGCGCGCGGGGGCCTGTCGCGCCCGCCGCGGTGCCCGGTGCCGTCTCGTCCGGACCGCCCACCCTCCCGGGCGCGGCCGCCGCCTCCCTTGCGTCGTCGCCCGTCACGGGGGGAGTCGATCTGGTCGGCCGACTTGCGTGCCAGGTTCGGAGCCATCGTCACACCCTCGGTGAAGCGCTTCGAGCCGAGATGCTCCAGGCGCGGCGAGGGCGGACGCTCGGTCTTTGTCGGCAGCACCTGGCGCACCGCGATGCCGTCCACGCTCACCTCGGCCTCCACCCGCAGCACATCACCCACCGCCGCGCCGGCGGGGACGAGACCCTCGGAGAGCACGCCCTTCGGCTGGCGAGCCCCTGCTGCCCGCCAGGTCCAGGTACCGTCGGGGCGCCGGCTGGTCAGCATGACCTCGAGGCGGTGCGACATGGCGTCAACGCTACCGGCGTGCCCGGACAAGGGGGAGCCGGCCAGAACCTTGCGGCCCGGTGGCGACACGTCGTACAGTGGACGGTGAAATCGGGGAGCTCGAATTCTCGGGCTGAGAGGGCGGGGCGACTCGCCGACCCGCAGAACCTGATCTGGGTAATTCCAGCGGAGGGAAGCAATGCGCATTTTCGCGAAGTCTCGTTTTCTTGTCGTCTTGGTGGGCTCAGTTGCGCTGGCGGCGCTCGTCATCGCCGGCTGCGGTGAGGACGGCGGCACGCCGACCGCACCGGCAGCCGAGACTGCGCCCGCTCCCGAACCGCCGCCGCCGGAGCCGCAACCGCCGGCAGCCCCCGAACCGCAGCCGGCTCCCGCCCCGGAGCCGCCGCCGGAACCCGCGCCCGAGCCACCACCGCCGCCCGAGCCGGCGGAGATCACGGTGGTCACCCATGACTCCTTCGCCGTCTCGGAGGGGATCATCGAGTCGTTCGAGGAGAGCACGGGTGTCACGGTGAACCTGCTCACCGGCGAGGACACGGGTTCGATGCTCAGCCAGGTCATCCTTACGAAGGACAATCCCATCGCGGATGTCGTATTCGGCATCGACAACACGTTCCTGCAGCGGGCGCTGGACGAGGACCTCTTCCTCCCGTACCGCTCACCGGCCGTCGAGTCCGTGTCCACTGAGCTGCAGCTCGATGCACAGGACCGGGTCACGCCCATCGACTACGGCGACGTCTGCGTCAACTACTGGATCGACGCCACCGACGGTGCCCCGCCGGAGACCCTCGAGGACCTGGCAGATCCCCGCCACGCCGGGTCGTTCGTGACCCAGAACCCGGAGACCTCCTCGCCGGGCCTGGCATTCCTGCTCGCCACGGTGGCGGCGTTCGGCGTCGACGGCTGGGAGGACTACTGGAGCGACTTGCGGGACGGGGGCGTGTCGGTGACCGCCGGCTGGAGCGAGGCGTACTTCGGGGAGTTCGTGGCCGGGGGAGGGGAGCGCGCTCTCGTGACCTCCTACGCCACCAGCCCGGTTGCGGAGGTGATCTTCGCCGATCCGCCCACGGACACTCCGCCCACCGGCGTGCTGACCGACGGCTGCTTCCGCCAGATCGAGTTCGCCGGCATCCTGGCGGGCACCGAGAACCTCCCCGGCGCGCAGGCTTTCATCGACTTCATGCTCTCCGACACCTTCCAGGAGGACATCCCGCTGAACATGTTCGTCTTCCCCGCCAGCAGCAGTGCGCAGGTGCCGGAGGTGTTCGCCACCCATGCGGTCGCGGTTCCCGAACCGCTGAGCCTCGATCCGGCACTCATCGCCGCCGAGCGCGACAACTGGACACGCCGCTGGGTCGAGATCGTCCTGCGCTAGGGGAGCGGCGCATGCCTCCGACACCGGTCGCGCACCTCATCCCAGCGAGGGCGCACCTCATTCCGGCACCGGCCGCGCACGTCTTTCCGGCGAAGGCCGGAATCCAGAGCCCGCTGACATCCTGATCTCCGCCACGCGGTCCGCTCGTCGGCTCGGCCCGATCGCCCTCGCGGCGGCGCCGGCGGCCTTCATCGGTGTCTTCTTCCTCTATCCCCTCGTGGGGGTGTTGACCCGCAGCTTCGACGCCGGAACCCTGCTGGAGACCTGGCGCAACCCGGTCACGACCGACGTCCTGTGGTTCACGACCTGGCAGGCACTGGCCTCCACCGGAGCGTGCCTGGCGGTGGCCCTGCCAACCGCGGCGGTCCTGGCGCGCCTGCGCTTCCGGGGCCGCAGGCTCGTGCACGCCCTGCTGGTGGTGCCGTTCGTGCTTCCCACGGTGGTGGTCGCCGCGGCCTTCCTTTCGCTGATGGATCGCTTCGGCCTGACCGACCGGTTCCACCACACCGTGTGGGCGATCCTGGCGGCGCATGTGTTCTTCAACTACGCGGTCATCGCCCGCTCGGTGGCGGCCTACTGGTCCCAACTCGATCCCGCTCCCGAACAGGCCGCCGCGGTCCTCGGAGCGAGTCCCCTTCGCGTCTTCGGAGCGGTCACGCTGCCGCGCCTGGCCCCGGCTATCGGTGCCGTGAGCGCCATCGTGCTCCTGTTCAACTTCACATCGTTCGGCGCGATCCTCATTCTCGGCGGGCCGCGCCGGGCGACGCTCGACACCGAGATCTGGCGCTTCGCCGTGCAGCGCCTGGAGTTCGACACGGCGGCGGCGCTGGCGCTGCTGCAGTTGTTGTGCGTGCTGATGCTCGTCGTGGGGGCGACGCTCTGGCAACGCCGCCGACACGTCGCCGAGCGTCTCCGCACCGACACCGCCCGGCGTGTGCGCGCCAGCGCCGACCGGGCGCTCTTGGCCGGAGCGCTCAGCGTGGCCGCTGTGGTCGTGGGATTGCCGCTGGCGATGCTGGTGGAGCGCTCGTTGCGCAGCGGGGGGGACTACACGCTCGAGAACTACCGGCGCCTGGGGCAGAGCGGTGAGCGCCTGCAGGCCCTGTTCGTGTCGCCGCTTGCGGCGATCCGTCACTCCCTGGAGTTCGCCGCGACCGCCACCGGCATCGCCACGATCGGCGGCCTGCTGGTCGCCCTGGCGGTCAGCGGCCGCCGCCGGCGGGGCGCGGCGACTCTGGAGGGCGCCTTCCTGATGCCGCTGGGCACTTCGGCGGTGATCCTGGGCTTCGGGATGCTGCTGGTGCTGGACCGCCCCCCGCTCGATCTGCGCCTGTCCTGGTGGCTGGTGCCGATCGCGCACGCGCTGATCGGCATGCCGTTCGTGATCCGCTCGGTCACGCCGGCCCTGGCCGCGGTGAGCCCGCGGCTGCGCGAGGCGGCCGCCACGCTGGGCGCCCGGCCGGCACGGGTGCGACGCGAGGTGGACCTGCCCCTGGCCCTGCGCGGTCTCGCCGTCGGCGCCGGGTTCGCCTTCGCGGTGTCGCTGGGTGAGTTCGGCGCCACCGCCTTCGTGGTCCGCCCGGAGCGACCCACGGTCCCGGTCGCCATCTTCCGCCTCCTGGGACGACCCGGTGAGACGGCGTTCGGGCAGGCCATGGCCATGAGCGTGATACTGCTGGCCATGACCGCCGCGGCCGTGCTGTTGATCGACCGGCTCCGCCCCGCCGGGGCGGCGGACTTCTGAGACGGGGACTTCTGAGATGGCTGGGCCCGACTCCGGCGCCGCGCGGCACAACGCCGGCGGGCGGCTGCCTCGCGGACAGGACGGCGGGGGGGGAGAGGGAGAGGCGGCTTACGATCGGACGGCGAATCCCGCAGCATCATCCCCGGAGCCTGCCCCTCCATCGTCTTTCCGGCGAAGGCCGGAATCCACCCCCAGACTCGATCCGGGGCCGGAATCCACTCCCGGAGAGGGACTGACGATCGGCGGCCTGACGGTGAGTCTCGAAGGCCACGAGATCCTGCGCGGCCTCGAACTCTCGGTGCGCCGTGGCGAGATCCTGGCCCTGCTGGGGCCGAGCGGCTGCGGCAAGACGACGCTGTTGCGCACGATCGCCGGCCTGCAGGCGCCCGACGGCGGCTCGGTCTCCTGGGCGGGGGAGGACCAGCGGTCGGTCCCCGCCCACCGCCGGCGCTTCGGGATGGTCTTCCAGGACCATGCCCTGCTGCCGCACCGCAACGTGGGCGCCAACGTGGCCTTCGGGCTCCGCATGCAGAAGGTCCCGGTGCCCGAGCGCCGCCGCCGCGTGGCCGGGATGCTGCACATGGTCGGGCTTCAGGGGTACGAGCGGCGCAGTGTGGCGACTCTCTCGGGCGGGGAGGCCCAGCGCGTCGCCCTGGCACGCGCCCTGGTGACCGAGCCCAAGCTGCTGCTGGCCGACGAACCGTTCGCGGCCCTGGACCGCCCCCTCCACGATCGCATCCTCGTCGACGTCAGGCGCATACTCACCGAACTGCACCAGACCGCGATCCACGTCACCCACGACCACACCGAAGCGTTCGCGCTCGCCGACACAGTGGCCCTCATGCGTGAAGGCCGCATCCACCGCACCGCCACCCCGCAGCAGTTCCGAGACGACCCCCAGGACGCCTGGACCGCCACGTTCCTCGGACTCGGAACCATATGGCACCCCCCGCCGGGAACACCAGCAATCGCCGACGCGACGATCCAGACCCCCTGGGGGCCGCTGCGTCCCGCCGCGGGCACGCCGGGACGGCTGCCGACAGGGCCGGACCCGCAGGTGGCCGGCGAGGGATCCTGCCTGCTGATCCGCCCCGAAGCGGTCCGCCCAGCCGGCGCTTGCGGCGTCACCGCCGCCGTCAGCGACGTCCGTGTCGTCGGCGACCGCACCGTCGCCACCTTCGAGGTCCCCGGCGCGCCACCCCTCGACGGCTACCTCCCCGCCGGGGCTGCTCCCGGCCGGGCCTGCACGATCAGCCTTGACCCCGCCGAGGTCGCACTGCTGCGGGGCGAGTAGCCGTCGCGCGAAGTCAGACGCAACACAGTGGCGCGCCGCGGGCGTCGTGTACTAGTGTGGCGAACGTGGCGAGGCTCGCTGGTTTCATCCGTCGGCTCCGCCCTGTCCGGGGGGGGGGGGTGTTGTGTTGGTTGCCGGGCGGGTCGATGCTGCGCGATCTGCTGTGGGAGCACCGGTGGTGGAACCGTCAGGCGCCGCGGCGTGACCGAATTTGGTGCGCTGTGCGCCAGGCCGTCGTGCTGGCAGCTCTGGGGGTGGGGCTTACGGCGGGCATCGCCGCTGCCAGCGACGACGAGGGCGGCACCGCGGATATCGGAATCAAGGTTGGCTGCGCCGACCAGCTGCGGCCCCCCGTTGACGTTGAGACGCGCTTCGGGGGGTCTGACATCGGTGCCGATTGGTACCTGATCTGCGCGCTCCGCAACACCGAGACCCGGTCCCGGTGGGTGTCGGTGGTCACATCGGGCAACATCACAGCGGACTCGGAGACGGTGGAGGGGGTCAGCCTCGGAACCGAGGCCGACGATTGCACCGTCTATGTGCCCACGGGCGCCAAGGCGGGACCCCCGCCGGTTCAGTGCGCCAACGTTCAGCTGCCCGCCGCCAAGCCGGGGGTTGTTTCAAAATTCCGCACCGCCGTCTACGTGGGCCTGCCCGAACTCCGCCGAGTGAGCCCATCGTTCCCCGCCGACAGTGCCTTTGCCTGCACCCATGCGCTCATCGACGAGCACTTCAAGGGCTGGAATGTGGGATGCGGATTCGACTTCGACGACGAAGCGGGCACCGTCGACGGGCGTTTCTACGTCCGCTGCGACACCCGCACCCTTGAGGCTTTCGACCCCGGTATCTGGACTTGCGGCACCGACGGGCTCGTGTATGGAACGCCGCTTCCGCAGGCTGCGCTAGTCCATATCCCGCTGTACTGCGACGCTGCGGTGCAGGGGACTTTCACCCTTTCGGTCACTGCCCACTCCCCTGTGCAGCGCACCGACTACAACGCGGCGTACAGCGTCACCAGCGACGTATGCCGCGTGGCGAAGGACACCAAGCGGGCCGCCGAGTTGAACGTCGCCAACGCCGTGCTCGACGCGCGGATCGACGGGCTCGAGGCCGAACTCCGAAGCAACTGCTCCGAGATCAAGCGTCTGGGCCACACTCCCGACAGCGGCCGCTGCTGAGGGCCACGGAGCCGGTTCACAGACGCCTGCGCCTCCGCGAGGCGACAGATTGTCCACCTAGCCTCGGTGGATTATCATTTGCGACATGCTGGATTGTCCACTGCAGCGTCTCGTAGGCCCGAGCCTGCGGTCTCGCCTCTCGGTGATGCCCGCGGTGGTGGTAACCGGCGCGCGGCAGACGGGCAAGAGCACCCTGGTTCAGGAACTCATGCCCGGGCCGCGCCGCTACTTCTCCTTCGACGACTTGGATGTGGTCGACGCGGCCCGCCGCGACCCTGAGGTCCTAGTGGGGGGAAGCGAGCCGGTGACGCTCGACGAGGTGCAGCGCGAACCCGGCGTCCTGAGCGCGGTGAAGCGGGCCATCGACCGTGAGCGCACACCGGGGCGGTTCCTGCTGACGGGGTCGGCCAACCTGCTGTTGATGCGGCGCGTCTCGGAGTCGCTCGCTGGCCGGGCGAGCTATCTCCTGCTCTCTCCGATGACCAGGCGCGAGCAGCGGGGGAGGGGACGGGGCGGCATCTGGAGTGAACTTCTGGACGCCGACGAGCGGCATTGGTCCGAGATCGTGGCGATGCAGCCTGAGGAACCCGAGGATTGGAAAGAACTCGCGGTCCGGGGTGGATTCCCAGTGCCAGCGTTGGAACTCGGGACGCCGGATCAGCGGGCGATCTGGTTCGGCGGCTACGTGACGACGTACCTGGAGCGCGATCTGCAGAACCTCTCGGCCGTCTCAGCGCTCCCGGACTTCCGGCGGTTGATGCGGGCCGTGTGCCTGCGACTGGGCGGGTTGGTCAACAAGACCGAGTTGGGGCGCGACGTCGCGCTGCCGCAGACGACGGTGCATCGCTACCTCAACCTGCTCGAGACGTCGCTGCTCCTAGTACGCGTCCCCGCCTACGCGGTCAACCGCACCAAGCGTCTCATCAAGTCGCCGAAGCTCTACTGTGCCGACATCGGCCTGGCGTTGCATCTGGCGCAGGTCGCCCCCAATGGCGCGCACTTGGAGAACCTCGTTCTGGCTGACCTGCTGGCCTGGCGCGCCACCCGCACCGATCACGCAGAGGTCTGCTACTGGCGCACCACGGCTGGAGAAGAGGTCGACTTCGTCGTGGAGGTGGGCGGCCGCCTGCTCCCGATCGAGGTCAAGACGACGCAACGTCCCACCCTTCGCGACATCAGGCACCTTCGGTCCTTCCGGGCGGAATACCCCGAAGCGGCGCGACCCGGCTTGCTGCTCCACACCGGCACCGCAGTCGAGTGGCTGGCCCCCGACGTCCTCGCCGCACCCTGGTGGCGGATTCTGTAGCCCGCCACCTGTGAGGTCGAGCCCCGAAGGGCCCTCCTCCCTTGGCAATTCTTGCCAACGCACTACAATCGGCGCGCATGACGACGATGAACGTCTCACTTCCCGACGAACTCAAGACATTCGTCGACTCCCAAGTCAACCTTGGCCACTACGGCTCGACGAGTGAGTATGTGCGTGATCTGATCCGACGGGACCACGACCGCCGCCGGCTCCGAGCCGCGCTCCTCGAAGGAGTTCGCACCCTCGTCGTCGGCACCGCAGACGCCGCCTACTTCGAGTCACTCCGACACCAAGCCCAGGTCGAGGCCTGAACTCAATCGGTGCAGGTCGACCTTCGCGCCCTCGCCGCCGCCGACATTGAGGCCGCGGTCGATCACTACCGAGACGAAGCCGGCCCGCAGGTAGCTCTCGACTTCGTGGACGCGCTCGCGGCCGCCATCAACCATCTCCGCAACCATCCGAACAGCGGCTCCCTCCGGTTTGCGTTCGAACTCGAGATCCCGGAGTTGCGGAGTTGGCCTCTCCCGAAGTTTCCCTACCTCATCTTCTACGTGCCTGAGGACGGCCGCGTCGACATCTGGCGCGTCCTGCATGCCAGGCGAGACATCCCGGGCCTACCTGTCGTCTGATCCTCTCCGATGAACCGGGTGCCGACAGGGGCTGGAGGCGCATGCGCCAAGGCGTGTCCCTCAGAGTGTACGATTCGTACATGAATGAGGTGGCGGTAAGCGAGGCGCGAAACCGGCTGGCCGAGGTGATCGAGGAGACCCGCCGCTCAGGCGAGCCGATCTCGGTGACGCGGCGCGGTCGGCGGGTCGCCGTGATCCTGGACTCCGACGCATTCGACCGGCTCGTCGACAGTGCGGACGACGCCGCTGATCGCCGCGAGCTCGAGGCCGCGCGGCGCGACGACGACTACGTGCCCTGGGATGAGGTGAAGGCTGCGCTGGGACTCGAGTGAGCCGCTACACCGTCGAGATCGCCCGCCGGGCGGTCAAGGCGATCGCCCAGCTTCCGCGCGTCGAGCAGCAGCGGGTTCGAGCAGCGATTGACCTGCTGGCCGACGAGCCGCGGCCTTCGGGCTGCGTCGCGCTGGCAGGCGAGGAGTCCGTGTACCGGGTACGCGTCGGCGACTACCGGATCCTCTACGAGGTCATCGACGCCCGCCTGCTGATTCACGTCGTCCGCGTCGCCCATCGCCGCGAGGCCTACCGGCGCCGCTGAACCCAATCAGAAGGCCGACGACGACTCCGAGGCCGGAGGTGCAGCCGATCGCTTCGGCCCTCAGTGTCCGGCGCAGTCGCTGGACGAGAGTTCTCCACCACGGTGGGGAACGATTCTGCGGACCGCTGGACGGGTTCAAGATCTCGCTGCTCGCGTCGGCCTGGGCGACTGCGCGGAAATCCGGCGAGGCCGCGGCCAGGCATTTCAGCACCGGCCCGAACGAGCCGTGACCCGCTTTCCGGTCACCCTTGCCGATGATGTTGGAAACGCCAGTCAGCTTCCCCTGCCGTGCAGTGGGGGAGAGGTGAGGCCCGTGTCGGCGGTTCCTGCCTCGGCGGCGGTGGAGCCCGGTCCGCACCGTCGCAGCCGCCTCTCCGCGGGCGGGGTCCTGCGGGGGCGTAGAGTGGGGTTGTGACAGTTGTAGCGCCACCGGTCGGGGGGCCTTCGCTGCGGGACGCGGGGAGGGCGGCTGAGGTGTTGGCGGACGCGGGGGTCGCGGTGGTGTTGCTGTACGGGTCGGTGGCCCGCGGCGATCAGCACGCCGACAGCGACATCGACTTGGTGGCGGTGCTCGACGATCTGGACTACTCCACGCGTTGGCAGCGGCGGTGCGAGCTGGAGGGGTTGGCGACCGGGGCCGCGGGGCGGCGGGTGGAGGTGTTCGTCACCGACCGCCCGGAGTGGGAGCACCGAACGAGCCGGGTGGCCACCTCGTTCGAGGCGGGCATCGCGGACGACGCCGTCGTGTTGTGCGACCGCCCGCCCGACGGCGTGAGGTGGACCAAGGAGATCGGCATGCCGGCCAGCGACTTCGACGAGGCCGTGGCCTCACTGCGCAACACGAACCAGGCCCTGGGCGAACTTCGCGACGACCTTGAGCCCGGTGGGAACGAACGGGATGAGCGCGCCGCCGGCGACGCGTTCGAGTATTCGGTTGCCGTGGCCATTCGCCTCCGGGGCGTGTGTTCCCGTTCGCAGTCGGCGTTGGAGAACGCTTTGAAGGCGCTGATCCACCTCTTCGGAGACGATGCGCCGGGGAAACTCCACGCCCTTGACGAACTGTTGGCGAAACTGCCCGATCCCCCCCAGCGGGCCGCCGCGGCCATCCTGGAGGGGCTGGACCTGCCGGTGGTCTCCGAGTGGCGCAAGCGGGGCACCTACCCGGCCGACTACCCGGAGATCAGCCTGCCGGACCTGGTGCTCGCCGCCGGTGCCTTCGCCTCGGTGGCCTGCGCCCTCAGCAGGCTGACTGCTCGGCACGTAGCCGAGACGGCCCCCGCCGCCGAGGCCGGCGCGTTGCCCGCTCCCGGTACCCCGGCCCGAGAGGCCGCGAGGGCGGCGAGGCGTTGCGCGGGCATCGAGCAGATCCTGGCGGGCTGGGACTTCACACGGGAGACGCCGACCGCGCAGATGGGCATCCCCGAGCCGCCCGAACTGCCTGATCCGCGGGGCTGATCCCCGCCCCCGGAGTCGACGCCGGAACTCTGACGCCGCGGGCGGCAGCCACCTCGGCGGCGACCGTGATGGCGGCCACCCGCTCCTATCGCCGGAAATGTCCGTTATGTAAACTAGGGGGCGGAAACACACACGCCGCCGGCCGGCACGTGCGGCAGCTAGTGGCCGGTAGCCGGCGGCGGGGGGAGGCCCGGACCCTGCCGCACCGCCCGCAGCGCCCGCGGCGTGCCGCGGCGTGCCCCTTTCTCACGCACATCGAGGCGGCCCTAGACTGACGCCATGGCAGTCGTTGCGCCGGTCGCCGCGCCGACGAGGGCTGATGCTGCCGTGGCGGCGGCGGTCCTGGTCGACAAGGGGGTAGCCGAGGTGCTGCTGTTCGGGTCGGTGGCCCGCGGCGTCGCCGCCGCCGACAGCGACATCGACCTGGTGGCGATCTTCGCGGATCTGGACTACTCCGAACGCGCCGCCCGCCGCCGCGAGTTGGAGGCAGCGGCCCGGGCGGTGGTCCCCTGGCCCGTGCAGGTGCATGTGACGGATCGCCCGGAGTGGCGTGCACGCGTCGAACAGGTGTCGACGTCCTTCGAGCGCCACGCCTCCAGCGAGTCGGTTTGGGTGGCGGGCGCGACCAGCGAGGGCCCTGTGGATTGGGGCAAGGAGATGGTGTTGCCCATGAGTGACCACCAAGAAGCGCTCCGCTACTTCGATGCCAGCGTCTTGCCGTGCTTGCAGGGAGTGGCAACAGCGTGCATCCGCCCCGCCATCGAGGACGTCCCGCATGAGTCGTCGGTTCCGGTGGAAAAACGCCGGCTCAATCGGATGGTGAAACTCTGCGCCGACGCCGCTCTCGCTGCGGAGACGTCGGTGAAGACCATGGCGAAGCTCTACAGCAGCCCGACGCCGACCGACAAGGAGCTAAAGCGCAACGGGCACACCATCGGCGAGGTCCTCCAGCGCCACGTTCCTGAGCCACACTGCGGCGAGATGCAGGCGGCGTTCGAGCGCCTCGGCGTCGATCTGGAGGAACTGTCGTCGTGGCGCAGCAAGGCGGCCTATGCCGACGACGCCGACGTGGTGCGCGCCGAAGCGGACCGTTTCGCCCCCTCCTACGCGTCCATGGCGTCAGAGATCACCGGCCTGGTCGCTGCGCACCTGCGCCGCTCGCTCGGCCGCGCCGCCGAGGCGGCCGTGACTGAACGAGACTCCCTGGCCGAGGTGATCGCAGGCCACGATGTACGTCTCGGCCTCCCGGCCCCAGTCGGTCTCGACATCTAGTGGGGCTCTGTCTCAACAGCCGCCGTCGGCGAACGGATTGGAGTTTCTGGGCGGCGTGAGGCTCGGATTCATGAGGAAGTCGCTCCGGCACAGGCCGCCGAACTCTCCCATCAGATTCGACATGAGTGTGAGATTCCCCACGTTGAACAGCAGATGCCAAAGCGACGCCCCGTCGGTGACGTTGTCGGTGTACCAGGCGGGCACCTCCCCGGCCAGCCCACTGCGCAGGATGCTCTTCTCCTGCTCGGTGGGCGCATCGGGAGTGCCCGCGCAGGAGGACCCCGGTCCGTAGTACGTCAAAGGGGCTTCGGGAAAACGAGGTGCATCATCGTGTCGGCGATGACCTCCTCGCCGCCTGCCCGGCAGCCGGGATAGTTGACGGCGAAGTACAGCTGAGTCGCCCCCCAGGCCCTGTTCGGTGTTAATGCGGTGGCCTGGTCGTACACGTGAGCCAACTCGTGGACGCCGACGTGCAGCAACTGTTGCATGGTGCGCTCGCCCAGGTCGGTACCGAGTGCTACCTGCGATGTCCGGCACTCGAACGTACCCGCATCGAAGAACCCACAACTGACACTGGCGACCCCACCGGATGCCGCCTCGAAAAGTCGGACATCGTCGCGGACGTGGTCCCAGGCGATGCGCAACCACGGGAACTCCCCCTCGTTCCGGCGCACGACATCATCCATGGCCTCGCGGAACGGACCGGGGTCGATCCTCCATTCCTCGCTGCTCCAGTCGGGCACGGTGAGAGTGGGGATCACCGTCGGCCGGCCATCCAGCCCCTTCGCTCCCGGTGCCAGGACTTCCGCAGGCGTCAAACGTTGCTCGGTGTCGCCGACGCCGAGTTGCCCGTAACGATTGTCGCCCCAGCACAGAACCTCGCGCTCCGCCGTGACTGCGCAGGCATGCGAGCCGTCCCAGAAAGTGCGGCTGCCGACGCTGATCGCGACCACATCGCTGACGTTTCGCAGCTGCTCAGCCCGCGATCTCTGCTCCCTCGTGCCGATGCCCAGTTCGCCCGCGGCGTTCGCTCCCCAGCAGGAGACCGTCCCGTCCCGGTGCAGCGCGCAGGAGCTGTAGTGGCCCGTGTCCACGGCCACCGCGTCGGTGATGCCGAGCACCGCGGTTGGCGAGAGTCCTCGTGCCGTCCGCCTTCCTGCACCGAGCAGTCCACTCCGGGAGACCACCGTGGCGCCCCCGTGGAAGTACGCCCTGTCGCTCCCCCAGCAGGAAATCCCGCCCGACCTCTGCACAGCACAAGTGAAAGTACTGCTCGGTGACACCGAGACCGCATCGTCGATACGGCGCACCTTCACCGGCGAGAGACGCTCCGACCTCGTTCCGTCGCCGAGTTGTCCGTCGTCGTTGTAACCCCAGCAGGAGGTGGAAGCTGCCCGCCGCGACCAGAGCAGCGCCGGGTTCCGGCGGAGGTACCTGCGGCGTCTCGGACGGACTCGCGGCGGGCGCAGGGACGGTCACCGTCAGGGTTGAACTCGCCAGCCAGGGCCCCACGCCGGCGGTGGCGGGGAAGAACCGGCGCGACGGCAACAGCCGCTCGCCCCACGAGCCGTCGGCGTCGCGCTGCTGCAAGCCGAACTCGACGCGACCATCATCCAGGCGCCGCGCCACGATGCGCACGTCCACCTCCGACGCCCCGCCGGCCGACTCCTCAACGCCCTCCTGCGCCGAACCAGCCGAAGGGATCGCACTGACGGTCAGCACGGCGATCAACACCGCGGCCGCCGGGCGGACGAACCGCTGAGCGATTGACGACCTCCGCATGCTCAGTAACCCCCTCTCGGTGCTGCAGGCAAGGGCATCGCCTGATCGACGATTGCTTCCGTGACCTCCGCCGGCTTGCCTATTGACCCTTCCGGCGGTTGGTCCAGTAGTGCTTGCGGATGTGTACGGCGACGTTGCGGGGGTTGTCGCGCCAGCACTGCAGCGGGTCGTAGCCGTCGTGCGCCAGGCACATGTTGCACGAGACGCACGCGACTCCTCCGGTGCGGCCGGCCTCCAGCTTGCGCACCAGGTCCGGTTCCCTGATGAAAGGCCGTGCTATCGCCAGGAAGTCGGCGTCGCCTGAGGCGAGGATGTCCGTCATCGTCTCTGTCGTCCGCACGCCTCCCACGAGAATTACCGGCAGCCCCGACGCCTCCTTGACGGCGCGGGCGAACGGTCGGTAGTAGGCCTCGGCGCCCGCCGGCTGCCTGGCGCGCTGGACCAGCAGGTTGCGCCACGCCTGGGCGCGGTCCACCGCCACATAGGGACGGATGTTCTCGAAGTAGCTGCGCATCACGCCGTAGGTGGTCTCGAAGCCGTCGATGCCTCGCTCGGCCAGGCCGCGGGCCCGCGCGAGCGACTCGTCGCGCTGCAGGCCCCCTGCCACCGAGTCCTCCACGCTCAGGCGGGCGGTCACGGGGAGGTCGCTGCCGACCGCGGAACGCACCGCTTCGGCCACCTCGAAGAAGAACCGGCTGCGCCGCTCGGCGTCGCCGCCCCAGCGGTCGTCGCGGGTGTTGGCGTGCGGCGAGCAGAACTCCGAGATGAGGTAGCCGTTGCCGCCGTGGATGTGGATGCCGTCGAATCCCGCCTCCGCGGCCCGACGGGCGGCCGCCCCGAACGCCTCCACGAGACTGCGGATCTCCCCGTCGCTCAACTCTTCGGGCTGGATGGTGTACATGGCGTTGGGCACCGGCGACGGCGCCACCGGCACAATGGCCGACATCATCGTCTGGCTCCCGCAGTGGCCGATCTGGGCGAAGATCCGCCCGCCGGCCTCGTGGACCGCCTCGGTCGCCCGCCGGAGGGCGGGGATGACCCGATCGTCGTGGATCCCCGTCTGGTTGGCGCTGGCCTGCCCGCGGGGGTCCACGTACATGTGCCCGGTCAGCGCCAGCCCCGCTCCCCCCTCGGCCAAGCGCCGGTACAACTCCACGAAGGAGTCGTAGATCACCCCGCTCGGCGAGGCCATCGTCTCCGAGGTGGCCCCGCGCACGATCCGGTTGGGAATATCCAAGGACCCGATCCGGCCCGGTCGGAGGTAAAGGGGCGCGGAGGTCAACGCCGTCTCAGGAGTGTGAGAAGCTTGGCATGAAGGCTGTCTATCAGTTCGTCCAGCGCCGGGCTGTTCGGGGCGATGAGCTGAGTTCGACGCATGTTCGCCCAGTCGCCGCTCAGCACATCGAGGTGGGTGTAAGTGCTGTCCAACAGGGATTCCAAGAGGTTCTCAGGCTGCGAGGCAATATCCGGAAGGTCTGAATCCGATGCCAGGAAGGAACCAAGGGCTGCCATGCAGTCGACGTCGGGTGAGTCCAATAGCCGGTCGAGGTCGTAGAGGTCGCGGGCCGCGAGCCTGCTGGGGTGGGCCAGACATGCCAGTTTGGCGGCGGTGATCGCCTCCAGGGTGATTCCCGTAACCCGGATGTCATCGCCGAGTCCGGGATACCGAGGCTGAAGCCTCCAGAGCCGGACGCCATCCCCCGGCGGAGCGTCGGGCACAGTGATGTCGATGCGCAGGCGGTGGCGCGTGTCTGCGGGCGCTTCCCACAGAATGTCCAGACGGCCAGAGCGGTCGCGGGCCCGCAGTGACCGCCCCGAGGCTCGCGACGCCTCGTCCAGGACGTTCTCAATGGTGTGGACAATCTCGTGGCGCTCCGCGGACGAGTGCCCCGACCAGTCGAAATCCAGGTCCTCCGAGTAGCGATAATCCATCTTCCAGCAGGTGCGCAACAGCGTGCCGCCTTTCAGGACAAGGCGATGCCGTCGGCGCTCCCGGGCCGCCAGAGCGGCGAGGAGAAAATGCTGAATGCGGTCGCGTTCGACCGCGCACGTTGGCGAGTCCATCCGCGGGCTAGGTAAGCAGTTCCGACGCCAACGCGTCAGGACCGTACGGCCACACGACTCTCCGGGCCGTGTCGTACCACGCCCAGCGATTCGCCCGGCGGGGACGGAAGCCGCTGAGCTGGATCCATCGATCGCCGCGGCCGGCGCGGGGTACGAGTTCGGCCCACTGCGGCGGCGGGCTGCCTTCGAGCTGTCCGCGCACGCTGCTGGCCGCCAGCCCCGCCGCAACCGAAGCCACCCTGCGCAACCCGGCCCGCAGACACAGCTCCTCGGACAGCGCAGCCACCGAATCGGGGTCGAATTCTGGAGCGCCCAGCAGGACCGCATCAGCGATGTACTCCACGGCACGGGGGACCCGGTGAGGGAACTGCGCGCACTCCAACAGCGCACGCGCCGGACTCGACATCCAGGTCCGTCGGGTGATCCGCCGCGAGCCCGCCTCGACGACATGCTCCGGTTCTGTGATCACCCGAAGCCCCGTCGGCAGCGGCCCCTTCAGTACCCGCTTCGACGACGCCACGGTGGTGCCGTGGATCAGCGCGACGCCTGCCTCACACAAGGCCGTGTCGTAGGAGATTCGCCTCGATCCCGGCCCGAGCAGGTTGTCGAGTCGCTCCTCGAGCGCCGGGCTCCAATGCATGGACGACACCTGCCGGGCCGCATCCGGAGGGCCGCCCGCAACGGGCAGGGCCGCTGCCCGCATGGTAGCCAGCGGGGCGACCGAGACCGGAACGACACTCCCCACAGTCCAAGGCTAACCCAATCCCGCCGCCGCACTCCGAACCCGGGGCACCCTGCGAGGCTCACCCCCGCGGGCAGCGACCCGTAGTCCGCGGCCAGCCACCGCGCCCGAACGGCTCGGAGGATTTTACTCTGGACGCTCGTCCTGTGTTAGCCTGCCTGGCCGCTGCGCTGCTTCTTGCGTCTTGCAGCGCTCCCCGACACTTATGGAGGATTCGATGTTCGATAAGACGAGGCGCGCGGTGACCGCGCCTGGATCGGCGGCTGCCCCCCCCCCCCCCGTTAGCTGAACGAGCGCGGCGGCGCCGTGGGGGCGTTGCTGCTGCAATCGCGCTCGCGGCGTTGATCGGCGGGCTGATCGTCCTCACTTCGCCCGCGGCGGCACAGGAGCCGACGACCGCCGAGGAGGGTTCCGAGGTCCGCATCGCGGCGCGCCGACTGGACGACGGTCGAATCGAGTTCGCGCTGCAGCAACGCCAGGGCTCATCCTGGGGACAGCGAGAGTTGCCGCGCTCGCGGTTCTTCCCCACCGACGCCGCTGCGGGCCGCTGGCTGTCCAGCACGCCGCTGGAGGTCGGCGGCACCGAGGTCCGCATCGCGGCGCGCCGACTGGACGACGGTCGAATCGAGTTCGCGCTGCAGCAACGCCAGGGCTCATCCTGGGGACAGCGAGAGTTGCCGCGCTCGCGGTTCTTCCCCACCGACGCCGCTGCGGGCCGCTGGCTGTCCAGCACGCCGCTGCGCCTCGGTGCTGCCAGCGCCGCCGACGCCCGCTTCACCGCCATCAGCATCGGCGCGCATTATTCGTGCGGGTTGCGCTCCGACGGCGCCGTCGTCTGCGTCGATGATCGCGGCTTCAAGATCGACGTGCCCGACGGGCGCTACACCGCCGTCGAGGTCCACCGCGAACTCGATGCGATGTGCGCGCTCGCCGCCGACGGCACCGCCACCTGCTGGGACCACCTCGGCGAACAGGTCGACGCGCCCGCGCCAGAGGGGGGGTTCACCGACATCAGCCTGAGCGAGGCGGTCGGCTTGTGGTCCTTCGATGACTTCGCGTGCGGACTCCGCGCCGACGGTACCGCTACCTGCTGGGAACTCGGAGAGCACGGCCAATACCACGGCCAATACGACGTCTCTGGCGGCCCGTACACGTCCATCGACGCAACTGGAAGCTGCGGGCTGGAACGCGAGGGCGCGATCTCCTGCTGGACCCCCAGCGGGGAAGTCGACTACACGGTCGAAGGGCCGTTCACCGAAGGGCCGTTCACGGTTCGCGCCGGCGAGGGCTGCGGGCTCCGCAGCGACGGCACGCTCGCCTGCTGGTCGCAAGCCTACGGCGACGGCAGGCTACCGGGCGACGACACGGAACCGCCTGAAGGATCTGAAGGGCGCTTCAGCGCCGTCAGCAGCGGTGAGGGCAGTTCCTGCGGCCTACGCCTCGACGGCACAGTCAGGTGCTGGGGCCGCTCCCGAATGGCACCCTCGGGGCGGTTCAGCGCCGTGGACGTGGGCTACCAGAACTCCTGCGGACTGCGGACCGACGGCTCAGTGGCCTGCTGGGGCTCTGACGCGGGCGGCCTCGTGAGCGACGCGCCCGAGGGCCGGTTCACCGCCATAGCCGTACACGGCGACGAGCCGAATCCTCGCGACGTCCACGGACACGGAGAGGAACACAGGGACGACCGTGCCTGCGCGCTGGCGACCAACGGCACCATCTCCTGCTGGGGCCGCATCGACAGGGGGCCATCGGACGCCGTGACCGGCCAATTCACCGAACTCGTGACTCTTGCATTCGCTAGCTGCGCTCTGAGCGTCGACGGCGAAATCGGCTGCTGGGGAACGCGCCCTGCATTATGGGCCGGGGGCGACACGCCCGTTCATGCACCTGCCGGGCGGTTCGTCGCAATCAGCATCTCAGGCGGGTTCAACGTGGACGTTCCACGGGGGCTCGGCGGCGGATCGCGCGGGATAATTGAGATTTGCGGCGTGCGCGTCGACGGGACCATCGCCTGCGAGCACGGGTTGCCTCTGGGGCTCACCAGCGACCCGCCCGACCGCAGATTCACCGACATCAACGGCGATTGCGGCCTGCGCGCCGACGGCACCGTCACCTGCTGGAACTACGGGAGCGTGAAGTCCGAGTTCGACCTGAGCGACGTCCGGCTCACGACCATCGACGGCGACTGCGGCCTGCGCGCCGACGGCACCATCATCTGCTGGGACTCCACCGGCGTGCAGCGCGACGGGCCCGCCGAAGGGCGCTTCACCGCCATCGATGGCAGCTGCGGCCTGCGCGCCGACGGCGCCATCATCTGCTGGCGATACGACGACGAGGAGACCTACGGACCGGAAGGGCGCTTCACCGCCATCGATGGCAGCTGCGGCCTGCGCGCCGACGGCGCCATCATCTGCTGGCGATACGACGACGAGGAGACCTACGGACCGGAAGGGCGCTTCACCGCCATCGATGGCAGCTGCGGCCTGCGCGCCGACGGCGCCATCATCTGCTGGCGATACGACGACGAGGAGACCTACGGACCGGAAGGGCGCTTCACCGCCATAAGCGGTAGCTGCGGCCTGCGCGCCGACGGCACCGTATCCTGCTACGACCTCGAGGCGCCCGACGGGCTGTACAGCAGCCTGACCGGTTATGGTTCCCAGGCGTGCGCCATTCGATCCGACGGGGGTGTCAGGTGCTGGGGAAGCGTCCAGGTGCTCGTCCCGGGGAGATGACAGGGAACCGGCCGGCCCGCCACCGCACTCCGACGCCGAGACCGCTCACCGAGCCGGCCGGCGTGTGCTGACGGTGGCTGAGCGTTCCCGGCCGCCGGCGACGTGCCACAGCCGCTGGCGGCGACGCGGGGCCCGCCCTGATCTGCGGCCCGCTCCCCCCTCGGCCAGCCGCCGGTACAACTCCACGTACGAGTCGTAGACCGCGCCGCTCGGCGAGCAACCGGCCCCGACACTGCCACGCCAGAGCCACTCAACAAGGTAAAGGGGTCGAATTGCGAAACGAGCGCTCAGCAGCCCCCGTCTCTGAACGGGTTGGACCTCCGCTGGGGCACCAGGGTCCAGTTCATGAGGAAGTCCGTGCGGCACAGGCCGCCGAACTCGCCCATCAGGTTCGCCAGCAGGGAAAGATTCGTCGGCAGGCCCCGGAACGTCCACCAGAACGCGGCGCCGTCGGTGAAGGTGCGCGTGTACCAGGCCGGCACCTCGCCCGCCAGGCCGCTGCGGAGGACCTCCAGGTCCTCCTCGGCCGGCGTCGGCGGTGTCCCCAGGCACGCCGATGCGGATCCGTAGTACGTCAAAGGAGCATCGGGCAACACCAAGTGCAGCATCGCGTCGGCGATGGCCTCCTCGCCGCCGGCCAGGCAGTCCGGGTAGTTCACCGCGAAGTACATCTGGGTCGCGCCCCACGGCCGATTCGGCGTCAAGGCCGTCGCTTGATCGTACACATGGGCCAACTCGTGGACCCCGACGTGCAGAAGCTCCTGCATGCTCCTCTCGCCCAGGCCGGTGCCGATCGCCATGCTGGACGTGTCGCAGCCGTATTCGCCCGGCGCTGTGAACCCGCAGCTCACGGTCGCGGTGCCTCCATCGGCCAGGTCGAACACTCGAACGTCGTCGCGTGCATGGTTCCAGGCGATCCGCAACCAGGGGAAGGCAGCCTCGTTGGCCGCGACGAGCTCGTCCATGGCGGCGCGGAACGGGCCGGCGTCTACCTGCGCATCCTCGTCGTTCCAATCGGGCACGCCGATGGCGGGAATCACCGTTCGGGGATCGTCGTCGGTGGCGGCCGGCGCGACTCGCGTCGGCTCCAAGCGCGCCTCGGTGTCGCCGACGCCCAGCTGCCCGTAGCGGTTGTCGCCCCAGCAGGCGACCTCGCTGGTCACCGTGAGGACACAGGCGTGCGAGCGCTGATAGGGGTTCTGACTGCTGACCGTCAGCGCCACCACGTCGCTCACCCCCCGGAGCCTGCGGGGTTCCCGCCGGTGCTCGGTCGTGCCGATCCCGACTTCGCCCGCCGGGTTCGCACCCCAGCAGGAGACGTCCCCGTCACGGTGCAACGCGCAGGAGCTCCATGCGCCCGTCGCGACGGCCACCGCATCGGTGATGCCGACGACCGGGGTGGGACGCGACAACGTCGAATCGCGCTTTCCGGCGCCCAGAGTGCCGAAGACGAACACCGTGTCGCCGGCCTCGTAGAAGGCGGCGTAGTTGGACCCCCAGCACGAGACTGCGCCAGAGCGCCGCACGGCGCACGAGAAACTGTGCCCGGCCGACACCGAAGCGGCGTCTTCGAGTCCGCGCACACGGACGGGCGCAAGCCGCTCGGTGCTCGTGCCGTCGCCGAGTTCCCGGTGGTCGTTGTTCCCCCAGCACGACACCGCGCCGTCGGCGTGCACGGCGCACGTGTGCCAGGCGCCGGCGCCTATCGACGTCACGTCGCCCAATCCGGAGACCCGCGCGGCTCGGGGGCGGGACTCTCCGGTGCCGTCGCCGAGCTGCCCGACCTCGTTGTCGCCCCAGCAGGAGGCGCCGCCGTCGGCATGCACCGCGCAGGCGTGCCGCGCCCCGACCGAGACGTCGACGGCATCGTTCACGCCCCGCACCCTCACCGGCGACGGGCGATCGGTCCACGTTCCGTCACCGATTCCTCCGAAGTAGTTGTCACCCCAGCACGACACGGTCCGATCACTGTGAAGGACGCACGTCGGGCCGTCCGCGGAGCCGGCGGCGGAGTCGCCGACGCTGATGGCCACGACATCGTCGAGGCCTTGCACCGGTACCGGTACGAGAGCCCGGTGCAAGGACGGATCGCCCAGCCGCAGCGACGCGCTGTTGTCGCCCCAGCAGTCCACGCCGCCGTCGGCGTTGACCGCACAAGTGTGGTAGCCGCCGGCCGCGATCAGGGCGGCGCCTCGTTCGGCCGCAATGGGCGCGTCGCCGCGTCGGGGGGCCTCGCCCGCCGAGTCGCCCCCGGCCTGCAGCCGCAGGGCCGAACTGGAAAGCCAGCGCCCCTCGGCGGCGTCGGCCGGGAAGTACCGCCGCGACGGCAACAGGCGCTCGCCCCAGTCGCTGCCGGAGCCCCGCTGCTGCAACCCGAACTCCACCCGCCCGTCGCCCAGGCGCCGAGCCACGACCCGCACCACAGTGTCCGCCGGGAGCCCTGACACCCGCAGGGCCGAACTGGAGAGCCAGCGCCCCTCGGCGGCGTCGGCCGGGAAGTACCGCCGCGACGGCAACAGGCGCTCGCCCCAGTCGCTGCCGGAGCCCCGCTGCTGCAACCCGAACTCCACCCGCCCGTCGCCCAGGCGCCGAGCCACGACCCGCACCACAGTGTCCGCCGGGAGCCCTGACACCCGCAGGGCCGAACTGGAGAGCCAGCGCCCCTCGGCGGCGTCGGCCGGGAAGTACCGCCGCGACGGCAACAGGCGCTCGCCCCAGTCGCTGCCGGAGCCCCGCTGCTGCAACCCGAACTCCACCCGCCCGTCGCCCAGGCGCCGAGCCACGACCCGCACCACAGCGTCCGCCTCCTGGCCGACCGCCGCCGAGGGAACTGCCGCGCCCAACACCGCGACGACCGACGCCGCGACCAGAGCCTTGCCGATCCGCCTCACGGCGATGGTCGCCTCCGGGTGTCACGCCGCCGGTGATCCTCACCGGGGACCGACATTGTCCGAGGACACAGGGACGCAGTGCTCACCGCTGCGAAGCTAGCGCTCAGCAGCCCCCGTCGCGGAACGGATTCGCTCCCTGCGGCGGTTGGCTCTGGCCATCGAACGGACGGCGGAGCCACTCCGCCGAACACAGGCCGCCGAACTCGTGCCGCAAGTTGGCCAAGGCCGGTGAACTCGGGGCGCTCCGCAGCACCGCCCACAGGTCGGCGCCGCTCTTGATGTGCTCCGTGTACCACTGAGGAACTTCGCCTGCAAGGCCGCTGGCAATGACCGACTCCGGCCCCCCCGCCTGCTCGGGGCCGCCGAAGAAGCACCCCGACGGGTCGTGAACAGGCGGACCGGCGGTGCGCGGCTGGTACTCCGGAATGGCGATGACCTCCATGCCATAGGTCAGGAACTCACTCGGCGGGTCGTACCACCCTTTTTCTTCGATGCAGTGTGCGTAGCGCGCGATGAAATAGACCTGAACGGCGCCCCATGCTCGATCCGGAGTCAGCCATGTGGTGACGTCGTACACATGCGCCAATTGATGCACCGCCGTCTTCAGAGTCATCGTTCCGAGCAGCATGCTCCGCGCGCGGCAGGCCAAGTCTCCCCCCGGCGTGCCGCATTCGACGCTCACGGAGCTGACCTTGTGCGAAGGGTCCTCGGACGGTTCGAAGGCTGACCGGTCCCGGATGTGGTCCCATGCGGCGCGCAGCCAAGGGGAGTCCGCCTCGAGGTCCGCGACCACCGAGTCCAGCCAGAACCGCAGGAACGAGGTCGTATCGGTCGGAACCTGTTCGACGGCGTAGGCGTCGAACCGCTCGATGTGCACGGGGTGCGGGCTCGCCTCGCCTGCGCCTCCGCCGAGTTGACCGAATCCGTTGCCCCCCCAACACGACACCGAGCCGTCGCCCTGCACGGCACATGCGTGCGCATGGCCTTCGCGGAACACCGAACTGACGGCGATCGCGACCGCGTCGGTGATCCCCCGAACGCGCGCAGGGCGCGAGCGAGGACTCGTCGTCCCGTCGCCGAGCTGGCCGGTGGACTTGGCCTCTCCCCAACAGGAAACCTCGCCGTCGCGATGAACGACACAGGCACTCCCCCGACCCGCTGACACGGCCACGGCGTCGTTGATGCCAGCGACGCGCCGCGGCGCCGGTGTCGTGTGGAGGCTGTGGGTGAAACTCCAGCAATGCACCCGCCCGCGTCTGTCCACAACGCAGGCCCTGTCATAGCCGACCGCCACCGAGTCGACGGCGGGAAGCCCTGTGACCTTCCTGGGCGACAGGTGATCCCCCGGCATCCCGTCGGGAGTCATGCCCATACCGCTCCATCCCCAACACGACACAGACCCGTCGTCGTGCAGTGCACAGTTGGTGTGGCCGGACGACGCGACGGCGGCGACCCCCCTGAGACCTGGGACTCTCTGCGGGCGACTGCTCGATTCCACGGTGCCGTCTCCCAGCTGGCCGAGTCCATTCGCTCCCCAGCACGAGACCCCGCCGTCGCCATGCACCGCGCACGTGTGCTGGATGCCTGCCGAAATGCTCACGACATCCGTGAGGCCCGGCACTTCGACCGGCACCCAGTGTTCCAGATCATCTCCCTGACCGAGCAGGCCGCCGTACCCTGCACCCCAACACGACACCCTGCCGTTCGCGTGCAATGCGCAGCTGTGGGGCTCGACGTCGGGCTGCTGACCGAGGGCTACCGCCGCGACGCCGTCCAACAGGGAGGCGCTGAGGTTGTCGCGCCGACCGTGGCGGCCCCAACACAGCAAGTCGCCGGCCGGCCGCACAACACATGTGCGGCCGTTCGAGACCGCTGCCAGGGATCGACCGCCTCGTCGTCCCTCGGTGCTACTGAACCCGCCCCCGACTGTCAAGACTGAACTCGCCAGCCAGCGCCCGACGGTGGCATCGCTCGGGAGGAAACGCCGTCGAGGCAACTGCTGCTCACCCCACTCGCCGTCGGCGCCGCGCCGCTCCAACCCGAACTCGAGGCCCCCGCTCTGGAGGCGCCGTGCCACGATCCGCAGTTCGGTCGCCGGTGTCGTGTCGATGCTCAGTGAAGAGCTGTGCAGCCAGCGCCCCACTCTCGCGGTGGTCGGGAAGAAGCGCCGCGACGGCGACATCCGCTCGCCCCACTCGCCGTCGGCGTCGCGTTGCTGCACGGCGAATTCGACGCGCTCGCTCTCGAGGCGCCGCGCCACGATTCGCACTTCTGGTTCATCGGCTACGGCTGCGGTCTGCTGGGCGGCGAGGTCGGCGGGGATCGCCACGGCACAAACGGCGACGACGAGCACCGCGGCCAAGCTCCGAGAGACGAGCCCCATCGATCCTTCCCCCTCCCGAGTCCCGAGACTAGCCGGACCGTCGAGCGGGCCGCCGATGCCCGTCAAGCCGCAGCGGCCCTGCTCGCGGTCGAGGAGGCATCCGCTGTTCTGTGACTGCTTGACGGCGAACTACGGGGATATCGTCGCGACGCCCATGCCGACACCGAAAGCCGATGTTCGAAATGGCCGCTAGCGGGGATCATCCCTCCTCACCTCCCTCGGAGACCTCCCCGACAGACGAGAAACCGCCTCGGCTGGAGGAGATGCTCGACACCGCGCACGACCCGGCCTACGGCGAGGCCGTGCAGGTGGCGCCGCTCGTGCAGCGGGTCACGGCGGCAAATCCCAGCCCGTTCACCTTCGCCGGCACCGGCACCTACATCGTGGGCAGGCAGCGGGTTGCGGTCATCGACCCCGGACCCGAAGATGCCGCGCACGTGGGGGCGTTGCTGCGGGCTCTGGAAGGCCGCACCGTGACCCACGTCTGCGTGACCCACACCCACAGCGACCACTCCCCCGCCTCGCGGGCCCTGGCGGCGGCCACAGGCGCAACGGTCTTCGGGTTCGGCCCGCATCCGGCGAGCGACGCCCGTCGGGGCGACGGTGCGCCGGCGGTCACCGAGGAGCCCGGCGACTGGGACTTCATCCCCGACGTCACGCTCGCGCACGGCGACGTCCTGGCGGACGAAGGCTGGACGCTGGAGTGCCTGCACACCCCCGGACACATCTCCAACCACCTGTGCTTCGCGCTCCCCGAGGGGCGGGCCGTGTTCACCGGCGACCACGTCATGGGCTGGTCCTCGACGATCATCCCGCCGCCCGACGGCAACCTGGGCGACTACCTGCGCAGCCTCGAACTCCTGATCGACCGGGGCGACCGAGACGAGGTGTACTGGCCCACGCACGGGCCGCCCATCACCTCACCGGCGCGGTACGCCCGGGCACTCCTGGCGCACCGCCATCGCCGCACCGCGGAGATCCTGGAGTGCCTGCGCGACGGCTCGGCGACGATTCCGGAAATGGTCGCCCGCATGTACACGGACACTCCGAAGATGCTGCACCCCGCAGCCGAGCGCTCCGTGCTGGCACACCTGATACACCTCACCGAGCAGGGCCGCGTCCGCAGCGAACCTGCAGCCGACGAGCGGGCCACGCGCTACGCCCTTCCCTGAGGCCCCGCGCGACGGATGGACCAGGCCCGGGCCGGCACAGGACCGGGCGTTGCCCGGCCGATCAGCAGCCGCCGTCGCGGAACGGGTTGGTGCGCGGCGGCGGAACCAGGTTCGGCTCCAGCGGGTACCGGAACCAGTCGGTGGAGCAGAACCCGCCGAACTCGTTGCCCAGATTGGCTAGAAGCTGGGGAGCCAGGACGCGCCGCAGCACTCGCCACAGCTCGGCACCGTCAGTGATGTTCTCGATGTACCAGTCGGGCGTTTCGCCGGCCAGACCGGCGAGCACGACCCGCTCCGCCTCGCGGTCCGGCTCGCCCCCCACGCCGGGACAGCCCGCCCCGTAGTAGGCGAGGCGGGCCGACGGCACAACGAGGTGCGCCATCGTGTCGGCGAGGATCTCGGCGCCGGACCGCTGCCCGTAGTCCCGGAAGCAGTCCGGGTAGGTCCAAGCGAAGTAGAGCTGCACCGCACCCCAGGCCGGTCCGGCCGACAGGCTGGTCGTGCTGTCGTAGACGTGCGCCAACTCGTGGACCGCGACCCCGAGGGTCATCTCGGCGACTTCCATGTGTTCCGACCAGCAGCCGTACAACCCGGCGACGAGCTCGCAGTACGAGCGAACCGCCCCGCGGAAGTCCTCGATCCGCCCGGCGACGGTTCGCTCCCGGATCCTGTTCCAGGCCAGGCGCAGCCAGGGGAACTCGGCCTCGCGCGCCGCGACGGCCTCGTCCAGCCAGCTTCGCAGTAGATCGGTCTCGTCGGCGGGGATCCGGTTCGCGGGGATTGCCCGCGCCGCCAGAACCGGAACGGGAACCAGCCCGCGTGCGAGGCTGCCGTCGCCCAACTGCCCGGCGCCGTTCCCGCCCCAGCAGGAGTAGGAGCCGTCGGTGTGGGCCGCGCAGGCATGCGGGGCGAGGCGGGTGGAGCCGGCGCTCATCGTGACCGCCACCGCGTCGACGACGCCGGCGACGCGGGCCGGCCGCTGCTGGGGCGCCGTGGTGCCGTTGCCGAGCTGGCCGGCGGCGTTCTTCTCACCCCAGCACGACACACCGCCGTCGCCGTGTACCACGCAGACCCCGCCGTCACCCACCGCCACCGAGGCGGCGCCGCCGACCCCGTCGACCCGCTGGGGACTGGCCACGTCGGCGACCGGCCAGCAATAGACCTCGCCGGCGACGGTGACCGCGCAGGTGCGGTCGGCTCCGGTCGACACGGAGACCACGGCGGGGAGACCCTCCACGGGCGCGGGGCGGAAGGCGCCGCGGTTGCCGGCCCCGCCCCCGTAGCCCCAGCACGTCAAGGCGCCGCCGGTATGGATCACGCAGTTGGAGGAGGGGCCGGCGTCAATCCATGCGGCGTCGGTGATGTCGGGGACAGGCTCGGGGACATCGACCGAGGCGAGCGTTGCGCCGCCCAACTGGCCCAGCGCGCCGGAACCCCAGCAGGAGACCTGCCCGCGGGCATGCACGACGCAGGTGTGGTCGGACCCTGCTGCGAGCGCCACCGCGTCGGAAATGCCGGGCACCTTCTCGGGCAGGTAGCCGCTGAACGGCTCTCCCCGCCCGAGTTGCCCCTCGCGGCCCGCTCCCCAGCACGACACGGTCCCGTCGCCACCCAGCGCGCACAGGTGAAGCTCCTGGTGGGGATGATCGCCGCTGGTGACGCTCACGACATTCCGCAGGCCAGCGGCGCTGAACCGCTCCCGGATGCCGTCGTACCCCCAGCAGGTCACGCGCGCGTCGCGGCGCACCGCGCAGGTGCGGCCGCGGGAGGCGGCGATGAGGCTGTCGCCGCTGCGTGCCGCGCCCCGCACGAACTCCGGGCGCCGCAGCACCGTCGCCTCGTCGGGCGCGCCGGAGGCCGGTCCCGGTTGCTCGGGTCCGAACTCCTCCGGCGGCAGCACGACCCGCGGCGGCGCAGGACCCGCGGCGGCGGCTGTCACGCCGGTCGTGAACACAACAGGGGCCGCAACGCTCACGAGGCAGAACACCAGGAGGCACGTTGCCGGCCCGGATCGCCGCGACCGGGTCCGTGCCCGGCCGCCTCCGGGCACCCGAGGGCCGGCCGGGACGGGGCTCAGCGGCTCCAGCGGTTCCAGCTGATCACATCCTCGATCCCGCCGCGGTTGGCGGGCTTGAAGTCCACGCCGTGCGTGTAGGCGACAGGGATCAGGGCGAACTGACGGACCTTGTCGTAGGGGATGTCGAGAACATCCGCCGTCTCGCGCTCGTACGCGAGATGGAGGGTGGTCCAGCAGGTGCCGAGGCCGCGCTCACGGGCCGCCAGCATGAAGCTCCAGGCCGCCTGGATCACCGACCCTCCCTCGGCAACCACATCGGTGGGACGCTCGGACCGGGTCGCCACGCAGGGGATGAGCAGCACGGGGCTGCGGTGCATGTTCTCCGCCAGGTAGACCGCGGAATCGACGACCCGTCGCTGCTGGGCCACCCACGTCCTGTCGTGGCCCGCGAATCTCCCGCCGACGGACCGGCCATCCTCCGCCGCCCGGTCGGCGAGCGTGGGCCCCCGCACATACGCCTCGAACCCGCGGCGGTAGAGCCCGGCGATCGCCTCGACCTTGTCGCGCTCGGTCACGAACACGAAATGCCAGGTCTGCGTGTTGGAGGCGGTCGGCGCCTGCACCGCCAGTTCGACGCACTCACGCAGCACAGACTCGGGCACAGGCCGCTCGAAGTCCAGCCGCCTGCGCACCGCCCGAGTGGTCGACAGCAACTCGTCGGTCGACAACCCAAGCCTCGTCACACCACGAAGCGTACGCCTTCACCTCCGGCGGCCGACGAACCACCTCGCCCCCCGGCCGCCGATACGCCGCTGCGCACGACTGACCGGTGCTCTCCTAAGACGGCTCGTACAGACCCCCGAGGGTCGGAACGAGCGGTGCCGAGCGGCTCCAAGTGTTGAAGCTCAGCACACCGTCGAGGTCGCGAGCGGCGGGCTCGAAGTCGGTGCCGACCGTGTAGGCCACCGGGATGAGGGCGTACTGCCGGACCTCGGTGTACGGGATGCCCAGGATCTCGGCGACCTCCTCCTCCCACATCAGGTGGATGGTGGTCCAGCAAGTGCCGAGGCCGCGGGCGCGGGCGGCCAGCATGAAGCTCCAGGCGCCCTGGATAACCGAGCCGGCGCCCTCGACCACGTGGCGGGGATCCTCCGACCGGCCGGCGGCGCACGGGATCAGCATCGCCGGGACGCGGTGCATGTTCTCGACCAGGTGGATCCCCGAATCGATGACCCGCTCCTGCTGCGCGCCCCAGCCGGGGTCGCGCTCCGCCCTCGCCCGGGAGGACTCGACGAACCTGGCTCTGTTCAGATCCGAGCCGCGCCGGTAGACGGCGGCCAGGGCCTCGATCTTGGCTCGCTCGGTCACGAAGACGAAGTGC
The DNA here is from genome assembly GCA_026708055.1 of bacterium. Classification (NCBI taxonomy): domain Bacteria; species bacterium. The sequence goes on from JAPOVS010000054.1 coordinate 94,540, forward strand.
CATGCCTGGCCGTTGGAGGACGTGGGCGCCTGCACGGCGAAGCGGGCGCACTCCCGCAGCAGCGATTCCGGCACGGGGCGGTCGAAGTCCAGCCGCCTGCGCACCGCCCGGGTGGTGAGCAGCACCTCGTCCGCGCTGAGTCCGAGTGTGGTGGTCATGTCCCGAAGCGTACGCACGCGGGATCGCCGGAGACTGGATTCCGGCCTCCGCCGGAATGACACTCGCGGGAGCGGGCCGGCAGCACGACCCCGCGAGCTGCTCAGGAGTTGGCCGTGACGAGGAGCGGCGCATCAGCCTCGAGGCGAGCGAGGAGAGCACGACCCCGCGGGGTGCTCAGGAGTTGGCCGTGACCGTCTCGAGGATGTCGCCGAAGCGCTCCAGCGCGGCGGCCCGGCGCGTGGGCACGTGCTCGCTGGGCCAACCCTCGACGGCCTCGTAGCCCCGCAGCACATGGCGGCTGATGGTCACCTTGTGCACCTCGTCGGCGCCGTCCACCAGCCGCGAGGCCCGCGCCTGGCGGTACATGCCCTCCAGCGGCAGGTCGGCGCTGAACCCCAGCGCCCCGTGCACCTGGATCGCCCGGTCGATGGCGTTGTAAAGCATCCGGGTGCCGTACACCTTGATCATGGCGATCTGGGTGCGCGAGGCCGAGGCCCCGTGGCGGTCCATGTGCCAGGCGGCGTGCATGCACAGCAGCTTGGTGGCCTCGATCTCCATCTTGGTCTCGGCGATCATGTCCTGGATCATCTGCTTGTCCGCCAGCAGGGAGCCGTGGGCGGACCGCGACAGCGCCCGCTCGCACATCATGTCGAAGGCCCGGCGGGCCTGGCCGATCCAGCGCATGGCGTGATGGATGCGCCCGGGCCCCAGCCGCTTCTGCGCCAGCACGAAGCCGTCGCCCGGCTCGCCGATGATGTTCGTGGCCGGCACCCGCACGTTGTCGTAGACGATCTCGGCGTGGCCGCCGGGCCGGGGCGGCCCCTCGATGTGCGGCTCCCCCATGTTCGGGACGTCGCGCACGATCCGCACGCCCGGGGCGTCCGCCGGCACGAGGATCATCGAACAGCCCTGGTAGGGGTGCACGTCCGGGTCAGTGACCACCATCACGATCAGGAAGTCGGCCACCGAGCCGTTGGTGGTGAACCACTTGTGGCCATTGATCACGTATTCGTCACCGTCGAGCGTCGCCCGGGTGCGGATCAGGCGCGGGTCCGAGCCGGCTACGTCGGGCTCGGTCATCGAGAAGGCGCTGCGCATCTCGCCGGCCAGAAGCGGCTCCAGCCAGCGGCGACGCAGGTCCGCGCTGGCGCCGATGGCAAGGAGCTCGGCGTTGCCCGAGTCGGGGGCGTTGTTGCCGAAGATCATCGGCGCGAACTCGCAGCGCCCCAGAATCTCGTGCATGAGCGCCAGGCGCACCTGCCCCCAGCCCTGGCCGCCGAGGTCGGGGCCCAGGTGGCAGGCCCAGAGCCCCTGCTGGCGCACCTGCTCCTTCAACGGGTCGGTGAGCACCCGCCACTGCTCGGGCGTGCAGTCACCGGCGATCGCCTCCAGCGGCAGGATCTCGGCGTCCAGGAACTCCCGCATCCAGTCCAGCTTCGGCTGGAAGTCCTCGTCGGTGGCGAAATCCCAGGCCATGTTCTCCTCCGGACGTCTTGGTGCCGTCAGGCTAGGAGGCCGCCGACCGGTTCTGCGGACCGTCTCCCTTGTCGTTCCGGCGCAGGCCGGAACCCATGCCCCGGCGGCCCGTCCGCGCCTCCGTTGGACGCCCGGCACGCCCCTCGACGCCAGCGCGTCCGGCCCCTGGCGGGGCAGCGACGCGCCGAGTGCCCCGCTGAGCGCGCGGTAGCGTGGCCGGCGCCGCAGCATGACGAGGAGACGGCATGGTCACAGTCGACAGGGACAGCGTCGTCGCCGCCCTCGCGGCCGAGTGGCGGGCCATCGCCGAACTGTGCGCGGCACTGAGCGACGCCGAGTGGGCGGCGCCCACCGACTGCCCCGGCTGGAGCGTGCAGGACAACGTGAGCCACATCACCGGCACCGAGCGGATGCTGCTGGGCGACCCGGTGCCCGAGGTCGACATCGGTGAGGCTCCCCACGTCCACAACGAGATCGGTCGGATCAACGAACTGTGGATCGCGGCGCGCCGAGCGTCGTCGCCTGCCGCCGTGCTGGAGGAGTTCCGCGAGGTGACCGCACGACGACTGGCGGCGCTCGCCGCCATGACGCAGGCCGACTTCGACGCCGAGTCCTGGACCCCGGCCGGCACCGACACGTACGGGCGGTTCATGCGCATCAGGACATTGGACTGCTGGGTGCACGAGCAGGACATCCGCGGCGCCGTGGACCGGCCGGGCCATGTGAGCGGCCCGGTAGTGGAGATGGTCCTCGACGAGTTCGCCTTCGCGGTGGGCTTCGCGGTCGCCAAGCTGGGTCGGGCCCCCGACGGGTCTCGGGTGCTGATCGACCTGACCGGTCCGGCCGCCCGCTCCTGGCATGTGCAGGTCACCGACCGTCGCGGCCGGCTGGTGGAGAGCTTCGATGGCGCCGCCGGGCCCACGATCACCTTGCGCACCGATGCCCACACCTACCCCCGGCTGGCCGGCGGCCGCATCGCCGGCGACGCAGCACTCAGCGCCGGCCTCGTCAGCCTGGAGGGCGACCTGGAGGCAGCGGAGCGAATCCTCGCCGGCCTCGGCTACATGCCCTGACCAGGGGCGGTCCACCCGACTGGATTCCGGCTTTCGCCGGAATGACGAATCGGGTCGGACGACGGGCGAGGACCGGACGGTTACCGACGGGGCGGGGCGCTACTCGCCGGCCAGGAGGGCGGCGAAGCGGCGGCGCCACTCCACCGACGGCTTGTCGGACTGCACGCTGACGGTTCCGGCCAGTTCGAGCGGCAGCACGCCGTCGAGTCTCTCCAGCATCGTCTTGTCCTCGGCCCCGATGGCCAGATCGAAGCGGATCACCTCGTCGGACGGCACCGAGAAGTCGTCGTTGCGCCACACCACGAAGATGAAGTACGAGGTGACGTCGTCGATCGGCGTCGACAGCAGCAGCAGGATGTGCTCGAGACCTGTCTCGTACGCGATGGTGCTCCGGCAGGCGAACGGCAGGGCGAACCCGCTGGACATCCTGCGGGTGACCGCCCCGGTGCCCGGCACGCCCGAGGTGGCGGCGGCGATCTCGGGATTGCTGACGGTCACGTCGTAGGCGTAGCCGAAGAAGCTGTCGTCCAGCTGCTCCAACTCCAGCCGCGGCACCACCTCGTCGGTCTCGCCGCCGATCGTGCCGGCGTGCACGAACGGGAAATGGGTGATGTCCAGGAAGTTGTCGACCATGCGCGTGGCCGACGTCGTCCAGATCTCCACGTCGGGGTTGATTCGGCGGAACGCCGGGTCGTCCTCCTGGACGATCTTCGGGACGTCCTCGCGCGGGACTCCCGGGCACAGCCACACGAGGCCGTAGCGCTCCTGCACCCCCACCGGGTCCAGGTGGGCTCGGGGAGGGACGGGCACGCCCGGCTGCGCGGAGGGCACCAGCACGCAGCGGCCCCCGACGCCGAAGCGCCAGCCGTGATAGCAGCACTGCAGGCAGCCGTCGATGACCGTGCCCGCCGAGAGGGGCGCCTCGCGGTGGGGGCAGCGGTCGGCCGACGCCACCGGCACCCCGTCCGGGTCTCGCCAGACGACGTAGGACCTTCCCAGAACGCGGACCCCCAGGGGCCCCGGGGCGACGTCACCGCTGCGGGCCACCGCATACCAGGCGTCCGCCAGGACGGGATTCTCCGAGAAGACGTGCGTCGTGCTCATGGTGCCGGCGAGACCGCGCCGCCGCTCGCACACGCCGGCCGGCGTGCCTGATGCTGGATTCCGGCCTGCGCCGGAATGGCGATACGGGTGATCCCCAGCACAGTTCAGCAGTCTCCCAGGGTGCGCCGGTGCTGTCCTGGTGGAACCTTACGACATGAGCGGCCCAGAGCGAAGCCCACCGCTCCGCTCACCTGCCGGTTTCCCACACCGGAGAACCGTCGGGGAAACGTCGCGAGGGCCATCCTGCTAGCTTGGCGGCGGCGCGGCCGAGCCGCGAACCCGAAGACCTGGAAGGTGCTCCAATGGGATACCCGAACACGCTGATCTTCGTCGACTTCCCCAGTGACGACCCCGAGGCTTCGGCCCGTTTCTACGAGCAGGTCTTCGGCTGGGAGGTCGAGGGGCGACCCGCGGGTACCTTCCACCGCATCGTGCCGGGCAACGAGTTCCTGAAGGACGGCGAGCCCTCCGGGGTCGGCAACCTGCACATGGGCATCCACAACATCGCCAACGCCCGCCCGCACCCGGATCCCGCCGGTGTCGAGCCCCGGACCCTGCGCACCGAGGGCCGCTGCCAGCGCATGTGGATCCTGGTCAGCCCCGACGACAGCGCCGACCGCATTCTCGACACGGCCCTGAGCCTCGGCGCCACCGAGCTGTGGCGCAACCATTACTGGGCGGAGTTCAACGGCTTCAACTGCGCCTTCGAGGATCCGTGGGGCAACACGTTCGTCCTCTGGACCCAGGGGGGCGACGACCCGCAGATCCCCGAGGGCTGGACCAGCGAGTAGCCGCCGGAGCACACAAGGGAGGACAATCCATGAGCGAAGAGCAGTCCGGGTTCGCCCGCGGCGCCGCCGAGACCCGCGCGGCGGTCGGGATGACCGGCGCCGTGGACGCGGCGAGCCGCCCGGACGTCTATTCCGACCATCCCACCACGGCGCGCTGGACCCACGTGGCCCTGCCGTGCGCCGACATCGACGCCTCCATCGACTTCTACACGAAGTTCACGCCGATGGAGCTGTTGGACAAGCGCACCGACGCCCTGGGCCACGGCGCCTGGCTGGGCCATTCCGACGCCGCCGAGCGGCCCTTCATCCTGGTGCTCATCGAGTTCTTCGCCAGCAGCGGCCAGGAGGGGCTCGGCCTGCTGAAGCCGTTCGCCCACCTCGGCATCGAGCTCCCCACCCTCGAAGCCGTCGACGAGATCGCCGCCCGCGGCGAGGCCGCTGGCTGCCTGAACATGGCCCCCACCGAGATGCCCCCGCCCGTCGGCTACATCTGCGCCCTCAACGACCCCGACGGCAACGTCATCGAGTACTCCTACGACCAGGGCGTCTACTCCACCGCCAAGACCGTCTGGGGCAACGGCGACTGAAGCGATCGGCGGCGATGTCGGACGGGATAGTCCTTGTGGCTGGTGAGAGATACGTCGATTTACTCATGTAGTTCTTGATCTATACTGCTCGGCCGCGTGGACGGGGATGCTGTCTTGCGGACGTTTGTGGCCGGTTCGACGGGAGGGGTTCTGATGATCGCGCGGTTCGTTCGGGTCCTGTGGAGTAGGTCGGTATGGGCGGTCGGGTCGCCTCGGGGGACGAGGAGTTCTGGTCCGCAGGCAGTCTCGATCCGGCGCGGATTGTCCTTGGCGGCGGCATGCGTGTTGGTGCTGGCCGTTGTGGTGGGTTCGGTGACGGTCGCCGCAGCCGATCCGGTCGGGGCGCAGGACGGTACCGGTGAGGTACGGATCGTGGCTCGACGCCTGACCGATGGTCGGGTGGAGTTCGGTTTGCAGGCGCGCACCGCGGGCGATTCATGGGGTGAGCGGTTGCTGCCGTCGCAGCGGTTCTTCCCGACCTCGGCGTCGGTCGGTCGCTGGTTGGTCTCCTCGCCGCTGGATGTGGCGCCCGGAGAGGTGCGCATCGTGGCGCGCCGCTTGGCGGATGGTCGGGTGGAGTTCGGTTTGCAGGCGCGCACCGCGGGCGATTCGTGGGGTGAGCGGTTGTTGCCGTCGCGGCGGTTCTTCCCGACCTCGGCGTCGGTGGGTCGCTGGTTGGTCTCCTCGCCGCTGCGGCCGGGCGCGGCACCCGCGCAATGCCCCACCGGAACGACCGAGGAGACCTGGATCGGCGAGGCCTTCTGGCGTGCGGCGAACGTTGCGCGGGTACGCCTCGAGTTGCGCTGCGGTGCCGACCCCAACGCGGTGAAGGTCTACGACCCTTCGGACTATGACCCTCCGGCCGGATGCGGCGACAATTGCGTCGAGCCCCCCTATGAGTTGGAGTACTCGGTTCTGCACTCGGCGGCGGTGTACAACGCGGATCCGGCGGTGATCCAGGTTCTACTGGACGCCGGCGCCAACATCTGGGCGGATTCAGTCCTTGGGTCGCCTCTGCATCTTGCGGCCGCACACGGCAATCTGGTGACGGTTCGTGCGCTGCTGGACGCCAGCGCCGATTTCGAGGAGCCGCGCGGCTTCTACCACTGGATGCCTCTGCACAGCGCGGCGGCAAGCAGTCACGATCCGGCGGTGATCCAGGTGCTGCTGGACGCCGGCGCAAATATCGAAGCGAGGGGCGTCGGCAGCTGGACGCCGCTGCACTGGGCGGCCTCATACAACCAGAATCCGGCGGTGATCCAGGTGCTGCTGGACGCCGGCGCTGACCTCGAGGCGAGGGACGCTGAAAACTGGACGCCTCTTGATCTGGCGCGGCAAAGAGGCGGCGCCGCAACCATCCGGGTGCTTGAGGAGGCGGCCGGTTCCTGAGCGGCCGGCGCTGCGCGGCTACGCCGTTGCTGCCGTGCCGCAGTGGGGTTCGGGACAAAGCCTTCGCCATGGCTGTCTCCTCACATCGAACTCGAACCGCGGACTGAGCTTCCCCCCACCCCCATCATCGCGGACTCAGCCCGCTCAAGTCCGAAGAGCCACTATTCCTCGATAAGTCTTCGCATCGCGTCCTTGACGCTGCGCATCTCCCGGAGACTGTGGAGACCAGTCAGCGCACCCACCATGGTGGTCCCGAACACGGACAGGCGGAGCGTTTGCAGCAGGCCGATGGAGAAAGTGGCCATCATCCCCCACGGACCGCTGGCGGCGAGATTGTCTCCCAACTCCCTGAGTCGTCTCATGACGCTGCAAGCGTCCAACATTCCCTGATCGAGGAGGCTCCAATCTCCGCCGAGATCGCCCTCCGGATCGAGCATCCGATCGATCATCGGCTCGATCAGGTCGTCCTGATTCCAGCAATCCTCCAGTTCCTCCCGGAGTTGCCTCCTCAATTCCTGCCGCAGTTCCCGATCGAGGCGCTCGAACTCCGCCTCACCGTCGAACCTGCAATCGGCCGCTCCCCTGGTCTCGCAGTGTGCCTCCAGGTCTCCGACCAGGACGGCCTCACCGCAGACCTCGGCATAGCCCGAGACCGTCGCGTCGCCCGCGGCGCCGCCGAGACCCGCGCGGCGGTCGGGATGACCGGCACCGTGGACGCGGCGACGCGCCCGGACGTCTATTCCGACCATCCCACCACGGCGCGCTGGACCCACGTGGCCCTGCCGTGCGCCGACATCGACGCCTCCATCGACTTCTACACGAAGTTCACGCCGATGGAGCTGTTGGACAAGCGCACCGACGCCCTGGGCCACGGCGCCTGGCTGGGCCATTCCGACGCCGCCGAGCGGCCCTTCATCCTGGTGCTCATCGAGTTCTTCGCCAGCAGCGGCCAGGAGGGGCTCGGCCTGCTGAAGCCGTTCGCCCACCTCGGCATCGAGCTCCCCACCCTCGAAGCCGTCGACGAGATCGCCGCCCGCGGCGAGGCCGCTGGCTGCCTGAACATGGCCCCCACCGAGATGCCCCCGCCCGTCGGCTACATCTGCGCCCTCAACGACCCCGACGGCAACGTCATCGAGTACTCCTACGACCAGGGCGTCTACTCCACCGCCAAGACCGTCTGGGGCAACGGCGACTGACGGCGCCCTGCGGCTGCGCCGAGCCCTCAACTCGGGCCGAAGCGGGTGTTTCCCTGCCCCCAGCAGACGAGGGTCGCGTCGGTGCGCAGCGCGCACGAATGTCTCACGCCGGCGGCGATGGCGGTGTAGGAGCCGTCGGGCGCGTCGGCCTGCCCGTGGCCGTTCAGACCCCAGCAGACGACAGAGCCGTCGGCGCGCAGAGCGCACGAATGTCGCCCACCCGCGGCGATGGCCGTGTAGGAGCCGTCAGGCGGATCGGCCTGACCCGAGTCGTTCTCCCCCCAGCAGACGGCCGAACCATCAGTCCGCAGAGCGCACGAATGAACGTCGCCAGCGGCGATGGCGGTGTAGGAACCGTCGGGTGGATCGGCCTGACCCGAACCGTCGTCCCCCCAGCAGACGGCCGAACCATCAGTCCGCAGAGCGCACGAATGACTGCCCGAATAATCGCCGCCGGCGGCTATGGCGGTATAGGAACCGTCGGGCGCGTCGGCCGTCTGACCCGAGTAGTTGTCGCCCCAGCAGACGGCCGCACCATCGGTGCCCAACGCGCACGAATGCCGATAGCCGGCGGCGACGACGGTGTAGGCGCCCTCGGGAGCGCTGGATTGCCAAAGGTTGTCCAGGCCCCAGCAGACGATCGAGCCGTCGTCCCCCAAGGCGCACGAATGCCACCTGCCGGCGGCGATTGCGGCATAGGCGCCATCGGGAGCGTCGGTTTGTCCGCTGCTGTTCAGACCCCAGCAGACGATCGAGCCGTCGGCCCTCAAGGCGCACGAATGCCATCCGCTGGCAGCGACGGCGGTGTAGGCGCCGCTGGGCGGCAATGCCTGCCCGTACGTGTCGAGGCCCCAGCACTCGACACGGCCGTCGGTGTCCAGCGCGCACGAATGGTCAAAGCCGGCGGCAATGGCGGCGTACGTGCCGTCGGGCGGGAATTCGTGCCCGAAGGTGTATTGACCCCAGCACACGAGTGCGGCGTCGGTGCGCAGCGCGCACGAATGGTCAAAGCCGGCGGCGATAGCGGTATACGTGCCGTCGGGCGCGTCGGTCTGCCCGAACCCGCCATAGCCCCAGCAGACAACGGAGCCGTCGGCGCCCAGCGCGCACGAGTGCGACCTGCCAGCGGCGACGGCGGTATAGGCGCCGTCGGGCGCGTCGGTCAGCCCTTCGCTGTTCTGACCCCAGCAGACGACAGAGCCGTCGGCGCCCAATGCGCACGAATGCCACCCACCCGCGGCGACGGCGGTATAGGCGCCGCCGGGCGCGTCGGTCTGCCCGAACCCGCCATAGCCCCAGCAGACGACAGAGCCGTCGGCGCGCAGAGCGCACGAATGTCGACCACCCGCGGCGATGGCCGTGTAGGGGCCGTCAGGCGGGTCGGCCTGACCCGAGTCGTTCTCCCCCCAGCAGACAGCCGAACCATCAGTCCGCAGCGCGCACGAATGAACGTCGCCGGCGGCGATGGCGGTGTAGGAGCCGTCGGGCGCGTCGGTCTGCCCTTCGTCGTTCTCCCCCCAGCAGACGACAGAGCCGTCGGCGCGCAACGCACAGAAGTGCCGAGCGCCGGCGATAGCTGTGTAGTAGTCGGCGGGGTCGGTGGGCTGGTCCAGGTCGGCGGATCCCGGGAGTCCGGCGGAGGCTAGATCGGCAGATGGAACACAGACCGCCAATCCCTCGGCGAGCGCTTCTGGCACAGTGGTCTCGGCACCGACGGTGTCCAGAACGGCCCAGTCGAAGTTGATCGACCAATCCAACAAGCAGGACCGGGCGCCCGCACTCAAGTCTTCTGGTGACCCGCCAGCCTCCATGAACAACATGTCCAGGAACAGGTCCGGGGCGCACTGGCCGAGACTGGAAGCCAGGGCCGCGAACGCGCCGGCGTGGGAGGAGATTGATTGGGCGGCAAGGTCGAGGCCGATGGTCCAGATGCGCAAGCAAGTCCAGTCCTCATCGGCCAGCGCGTCGGGATCCACACCGAGCACCTCGAGCAGGACAGGCAGGACGGGGTCCGGAATGCAGCCGAATATGCCGGCCAGGAAGGCCAGATACTCATCGGCGGCAGCGACGTCATCGGACATCCCGCCAGAGGGAGTCCAGCCGAGGTCAGCAAACCATTCCCGGATGCAGGCACGCTCCTCGTCTTCCACTTGTTCCCACTCGACTCCCAACAGGAAAAGCGTCGCGATCACTTCCAGGTCCGGGATGCAGTCCGTCGGGTCCGGAGTCAACGCCTCGATCGCCCCGGGCTCGTCGCCGGCGGCAGCCAAAGCAGCCCAGTCGAAACCGGCCATTCTCTCTTGCAGGCAGGTTCTCTCGTCGCTGCTCGGCTGATAACCCAGATACACCTCGAGGCTTGCAATGGAGCCGGCGAGAAGCACCGATGTCGCGACTTCAGGCTCGAAACAAGCGAACAGCGCGACATCGTCTGGCCAGAGTTCGATGCTCACAACTCTCTGTCGCAGCAGCGACTGCAACGGTCCGTCGTCCAGAACGCGCCGAACGCAGGATTGCTCCTCGAACGAAAGTTCGTCGAACACGTCCTGCCAGACGGTGTCGCCGTCTATCTCGATGCTGCCGGTCGCACCGGCCTCGGTCGTCTCCGGCACCGTGCCCGCGGGAGAGGGGAGTCGGTCCGGGGACGGAGCGGCCAGGGTCGCAGGCGTCGTCGCAGCAGCAGTCGCCGGCGGGGGCGACTCGTCCACTGACTGTGTGGGGGGCGACGCCGTAGCGGCCTGCGTTGGCGGACGGCGGGGCCGCGTGGATGGCGACTCGTCCACTGACTGTGTGGGGGGCGACGCCGTAGCCCCACCGACGTCCTGCCGTCTGCCGTCTCCGCATGTCACAAGCACCGCGACTACTCCCAGGCACACCAGAATGAGAGTCGAGAGTCGCCGGCTCCTCGACCGGGCGCTGAACCGCCGAGAGCGGCGCGACATCCACGCGGCGCGGGGAGGGTCGCCCACAGGCTCAGGACAGGTGGTCCAGCAGCAGGTTGACCAGGTCGCTCTCGAACTGGACGGCGCCGAGGATGCGCCGGCCGGTGGTGTCGAGCAGCCAGAAGCTGGACCAGGCGGGCGCCGGGAAGTGGTAGTAGTTCGTCGGCACCCGGGAGTCGCTCAACAGCATCGTGAAGGTGATCCCGTAGGTGTCGACGAAGGCCTGGTTCGTCGCCAGGTCACCGGTCGAGCCGATGCCGACGACCCGGAGCCGGTGGGAGTTCTCTCGAGCGAACTGCTCGATGGCCGGAGCATGGCTCTGGCAGGTGCCTCAATAGGGGCTCCACAGCCAGAACAGCAGCGGCGTCCGGCCGGTCACGACCGAGCGGATGTTCGCTGTCTCGCCGGTACTCACGTCGACCATGTCGAAGTCGAGCACGTCCTCGGAGACCTGCACCACGCCCAGGTCGCTTCCGGCGGTCCTCGCGGCGAGCGTCACGGTGACCGGCGCACTGGCCAGCCAGCGGCCCGCCTCCGCGTCTGCGGGGAAGAACCGCCGCGCCGGCAGGAGCCGCTCGCCCCAGGTCTCACCGGGAAGGCGTTTCTGCAGCGCGAACTCGATGCGATCATCGGCCAACCGCTGCACGACCACGCGCACCTCCCCCGCCACGTAGGCGGAGGTGGTGCCCGCGTCGGCGGTGATCGTCAACGCAGAGCCGGCTAACCAGACGTCGGCCTCTGCTCCCGGAGGCAGGAACCGCCGCGGCGGCTCCGCCGACGCGCTCCACGGCTCACCATCCTCGCGGAACTGCACGACGAACTCGACTCGGCCGTCCTCGTGGCGCTGCGCCAGGATCCGGGCCTCGAGTTCGTGCGCGGCCGGCTGCTCGGTCACCTCTTGGGCGCGGACGGCGACGGGAAGCCCGGCCACGCCCAGCCAGGCCAGCAGGCCCACCATGACGGCCCGCCAGAGTCGTCCCCGGAGCGGGCGGGACCTCATGTCGAATCCACCGACAACTGCGCCACCACCGCCGGAGCGTACGGCAGATGAGAGCCGCCGGCGCGGTTATCGCCGCTCCCGCTCGTGCTAGAGTCCAAGGCGAGCAGGAGCGGCGGTGAAGGGCCGAGTCCAGGCTAACCGCCGCCCCTGCTCTACGTCGGGCGCTACCCCGACGCCCCCGCAACGCTAACTGCCCCAGTCCTCCGGCCGCGTCGCTCTGCCGCCGGGGATCGGATTCCGGGCTCGGCCGCAATGACGATTCGGTGTCCCCGGCGACCGGTCACGATGGGTAGACCGGCGCTAGACCATCGGGAACTTGGCTTTGTCGGGCAGGCCGGAGCGGGCGCAGATGGCCTCGCCGGCGGCCTGGCAGTCCGCCCACAGCCGCTCCTCGTCGATGGTGGTCATACAGCCAGCGTCGACTACCTGGTTGCCGTCCACCCAGACGCTGTGCACGCCGCGCCCGTCTGCCGACCAGACGAGTTGGCTCATGACGTTCAGCAGCGGGCGCCACTCGGGCCGGTCGGTGTCGTGCAGCACGATGTCGGCCTTCTTGCCGGCCTCCAGCGAGCCGATCTGCTCCTGCGCCTGCACGGCCCGGGCGCCGCCGAGGGTGGCCATCTCGTAGGCCATCTCGGCGGGGAACATCTGCGGATCGCAGCGGGCGTCCTTGAACAGTCCGGCCACGAGATAGGTGGCGCGCATCAGGTCGGAGTAGTTGGAGGCGTTGTTGCCGTCGGTGCCGATGGCCACGTTCACCCCGGCGGCCATCATCTCGGGCATCTTGCCGACCTGGGTCACGCCGTAGGCCACCTTCAGCGCCGTCGTGGGGCAGTGCGCCACCGAGGCCCCGGTCTCGGCCAGGATCCGCACTTCACCGTCATCGACCCGCACGCAGTGGGTGATGGCCACGTCGTCGTCCAGGACGCCCAACTCGGCGAGGTGCACGATCGGGCGCTGACCGAACTCGGTCAGGAAGGCGTCGGGGTCCAGTTGCGCGGGCGACATGTGGAAGCTGAACCCGGCCCCGGCCTCGGTGGCCAGTTCCCGGGCGGCCCGCCACAGCGGGTCCGAGGCGGTGTTGTGGCCCACCAGCACGACATGGCCTCGAATGCGCCCCCCGGCCACCGAGCCGTGGCGCTCCAGCACGGCCTGCAGGTTGCCGATGGCCTCGTCGGTGTTCTGGCGGTACACGTCGGGCTCGGGCGGCAGGTCCCACACCCAGCGGCCCACCCTTCCCCGGATACCCGCCTCGACGAGCCCGTCTACCACGTCGTCCAGGAACCGGACCGTGCCGGCCTCCAGGAAGCAGGTGGTGCCCGAGCGCAGCATCTCGGTGGCCGCCAGCTGCGCCGAGATGCGCTCGTCGGCGGCGGTGTAGCTGGCGTAGAGCGGGCAGAGCCAGCCGAAGACGTTCTCCGCGAAGTCGATGTCGTCGGGCACGTAGCCGCGGGTGAGAGGCTCGCCGGTGATGTGGATGTGGCTGTTGACCATGCCGGGCGTGGCCACGAAGCGGTCGCCCCCAGCCTTGGTCGCCGCCTCGTACCGGGCGCGCAGGTCGGCTTCGGGGCCGACCGCCACGATCTCGCTGCCGCGCACCGCCACCGCGCCGCGGCGGACGATGTCCCGCCGCGGGTTCATGGTGACGACGTGACCGGCCCGGATCAGGAGGTCGACCGGTTCGGGACGGCCGGAGCCGTTGCTGTCGTTGGAGGATGTCACGTTCCCGCCTCTCGGTCTTGTTGGGGATGCGTTCGGTCGCTCATTCGCAGCACCTGCGTCACGCCGGACTCTGGATTCCGGCATTCGCTGGAATGACGGAGTTGTGGATCGACACTACTCAGCCGACTGGCGGGAGTTCGGCTGTGGCCTGGGCATCGCGCCGGACCCTGGATTCCGGCCCCGGATCGAGTCCGGGGCGGGCTCTTCGCCGGAATGTCGGAGCGGTGAATCGACACTACTCAGCAAAGCCCGTGCGCCGGAGCGTCACGTCGCCGGTTTGGTCGCCACGAAGATCTGCTGGGCCTCTATCGGCTCGATCAGGCGGATCTCGGTGAAGCCTGACTCCCGCAACCAGCTTGACATCTCCTCGTAGGTGAAGGCGGTGCCGCGCCGGGTGCAGGCCGCCATCGTGGCCGCCATGAACACCCCTTGCGGGCTGCGGCTCGGATCGTCGCTGCGGAAATAGTCCGACACCAGCACGCGCCCGCCGGGGCGCAAGCCGTCGGCGGCCCGCCCCAGCAGCGCCCGGGTACCGTCGGCCCCCTCGGTGCGGCAGACGTGCCCGAGAATCACCAGGTCGAACGCCCCGTCCTCGAGCCCGACCGTGTGATAGTCGCCGGGGCGCAGCTCGCAGCGCTCTTCCACTCCGGCCTCGGCGAGGCGCGCCCGGGCAACCTCCAGCACCTCGGGCAGGTCGTTCACGACGGCGTGACCGTCGGGGCAGGCGCGCAGCACGGCGATGCTCCAGGGCGCCCCGCCGGCGCCGAGGTCGGCTACCCGCGGCGCCGTGAGGTGGCTGTAGGAGATCCAGGCGTCGGCGCGCGTTGCGGCGCGCAGCACCGTGCCGAACGTACCCTCCACCAGCGGCACCCAGAATCCCGCCACGTCGCCGTCCACCGGGCGCGCGGGCTCGCCCCGGCGGATCGTGGCAGCCAAATCGGTCCAGTTCTCGGCCGGACCGGGGGCGACCGACACCAGGTCGGCCATCGGAGCGGGGCTCTGTTGGCAGAGGTAGCGCCGCGAGCAGTCGTTCAGGTCGAACCGTCCGCCGTGGCGGTCCAGCAAACCGAGCACGACCAACGCGTCGGCCAACGCGGCGGTGTGCGACGCCGAGGCGCCCAGGTCGTTCGCCAACTCTTCGGGCCTCCGCGGTCCGTGATCCCAGAGCGCGTCGAAGAGCCCGAGTTCGATCGCCCCGGCCAGCATCCAGTAGGCCCCGAGGCCGAAGATCACGTTCCACACCGGCGCCGACGGGGCGGGTTTCACGTCGGTCCAGGGGCGGCCCGTGCGGGCCATCGTGTGGGTCTTCTTCAGCTCCGGGTAGGGGGAGTCGGCCACGGCGCGACCCTAGGAACGCGTCCAAGGATCGGCTGCAGGTACGAGGTGAGCCGCTGGACGCTGGATTCCGGCCCCGGATCGAGTCCGGGGCAGGCTCTCCGCCGGACTGACGGAGGACGCGGTCTGCCACATGACTCGGTTGTGCTTCAGGGCCGCAGGACGATCTTGCCGAAGAGATCGCTGGCGAGCATCCGCTCCTGGGCGGCGGCCGCCTCGGAGAGGGGCATCACCGAATCCACCGGCGCTGTGAAGTCACCCCCGCAGTACTGCGCCCAGACGGGGCCGAACTCCTCCGGGCGGTACGGGTCCGAGCCGATGATGTGCAGGCCCATGTGGAACAGGTGCCCCAGCGACGGGATCGTTACGGAGTCGCCGGTGGTGTTGCCGCAGTTCACGAGCCGGCCGCGGACGCCGAGGGAGAACATGGAGGCCTCCCACAGGGCCGGACCGACGTGTTCGAAGACCATGTCCACGCCAGCGCCATCGGTTTGCGCACGCGCCCAGCCCGCGATGTCGGTGGTGCGGTTGTTGGCGGCCGCCGCCGCCCCCAACTCCTCGGCCCGGGCGCACTTCTCGTCGGTGCCGGCGGTCGCAAGGACCCGCGCGCCGGCATCGACAGCCAGCTGGATCCCTGCCGTGGACACGCCGCTTCCGGCCGCGTGGATGAGGACCGTCTCGCCGGCCTGCAGCTTGCCCACGTCGAACAGGGCGTGCGCCGCGGTCATCCAGCAGGTGGGGAACACGACCGCCTCGTCGAAGCTCATGCCGTCGGGAATCGGGAAGACGTGGCTGGCGGGCGCGAGGCACAGCTCGGCGTAGCCACCGTCGGCGGTGGCGCCGATGATCCCCAGCTCGCCATAGAGGTCGCCGCGCCCGGCGAGGCGCGAGTCCTCCCGCACCCCCGCCATCGACGGGTCCACCAGGACCCGGTCGCCGACCGACACGTCGTCGACGGCCTCGCCCACGCGGGCGACCACCCCCGCCACGTCCATGCCCGAAATGTGCGGGAGCGCGAACCCCGGCATGGTGAAGTAGCCCGCCCGCTGCACGATGTCGAGACGGTTCAGGGCCGTGGCGGCGACCTGCACCACCACGTCCCCCGGCCCCGGCTCGGGGTCGGCCACGTCGGCATAGCGGAGCACCTCCGGGCCGCCGTGGCTGTCGTGGAGGACGGCCTTCATCGCAGGCCCCGGATGAACGGGCGAGCCAGGGACTGCGGCTCGCGGGTGCGGTGCGCGAAGAGCGCCATGACGCAGATGGTTAGCACAAACGGCAGCGACGACAGCAGCTCCGAGTTCAGCGGATGACCCACGACCGGCAGGCTCAATCTGAAGGAATTGGCGCTGCCGAACAGCAGGCAGCCCAGCATCGCCCCCCGCAGCGTCCAGCCGCCGAAGATCACCGCGGCGATGGCGATGAACCCCTGCCCGCCCACTATGGCGTCCTCGAACCACCCCACCTGGCCCAGCAGCAGGTAGCCGCCGCCGAGGCCCGATGTGACGCCGGCGATGTAGATGGCCTGGCGCCGCCGGGCGTTCACGTCGATGGACGACACGTCGGCCGCCTGGGGGTTCTCCCCCACCGCCCGCACCTCGAGGCCCCAACGCGTGCGGTAGACGAGCCACCAGGCCAGCGGCACCAGCGGGTACAGCAAGTACAGCGGCCAGGGCTGGCCGAACAGCGCCGGCCCCAGCAGCGGGATCTCCACCAGGCCGGGAACCTCGAAGACGTGCGCCGTGGCCGTGGTGGGCTTGAGGCTGCTGTTGAGGAAGCTGGCGAGGCCGAGCACCAGGATGTTGAGCGTCAGGCCCACCACGAACTGGTTGGCCGTGAGATTGTGGCTGAAGTGGGCCTGCACGGCGCCCACCAGCAGGCCGGCCGCCGCGCTGATCAACAGGCCGACCGCCACCGATCCGGAGGCGTCGTAACCCATGGCCGCGGCGAAGGCGCCGGCCAGCATCGCCCCCTCCACGGAGATGTTGATGGTGCCGGCCCGCTCGGCGATCCACTCCCCCACCGCCACGAACGCCAGCGCCACCGCCAGGCGCCAGCCGCTGCTGTAGGTGGTCTCGCTGGAGAGCACGTCCCCGACCGCGGAGAAGAAGTCGCCGACCATGACCTAGGAGCGTGCTGAGTAGTCCATGGGCCGCGGCGGTCGGGTGGCCGGGCTCTGGATTCCGGCCTTCACCGGAATGACGTGTCGGGGTGTCGGGAGCATTGCTCAGCAGTCTCCTAGACCCTGTCGGCGGCCGCGGCGAGCGTTCGCCGCCGGTCCCGGACGAACAGGATGGCGGGTGGCACCAGCAGGGCCAGCACCAGCAGTGCCTGCACGACCTTCGTGATGTCGCGGTCCACACCGGTCGCCGCCAGGAATCCCGACCCGGTGCGCAACGCGGCGAAGACGAACGCAACCGGGACCACCGCGAGCGGGTGATTCCGGCCCACGAGCGCCACGAGCAGTCCCTCCCAGCCGATGTTCACCGGGTAGTTGGGGGTGAGCCGGTAGTTCCCGAAGTCGCCGCCCGCCAGCATGAACGCCCCCGCCAGCCCGCAGAAGGCCCCGGAGACCACCAGCGCCAGGCCGCCGTAGCGCGCCTCGCTGACACCGGCCCGGTGCGCCGTGCGCGGGCCGCGGCCCAGCATTTGCAGGCGGAAACCCACGATCGTCCAGCGCAGCACGAGTGCCACGAGGATCGCCAGCAACAGCGCGACGAAAGCGGTCATGGGGAACTCGTTGCCGAACCAGTCGAGGCGGGGTATCCGTGTGTCCGGGCGCAACCGTTCACTGATCAGGTTCCGGTTGGCCTGGTCCGGAGTCGGATCCAGCAGGAGATTCTTGTTCTTCAGGCCGTAGCCCACCGCCTGCGCCGCGACGAACACCAGCAGAAGCGTGGTCAGCACCTCGGGCATGCGCCGCTGATAGCGCAGGACCGCGGCGATGCCCGCCCAGATCGCCCCGCCGGCCACGCCGGCCAACATGATGAGGAACAGCACGCCTGGACCGCCCACGCCGATGTGGGTCGCGACGTAGGTTCCGAGCGCAGCACCGACGAACAGTTGCCCCTCTTGGCCAAGGTTCACTAGCCCGGCTCTGGCGTTGATGATCGTGCCGAGGGCCACCAGCAGCAGCGGAATGGCCACGCCGATCGTGGTGCCCCAGCGCCCCGGGCCGCGCACGCTGCCGTCCAGCAGCGCCGACAGCACGCTCGTCCACGAACCCCCGGTGGCGAGCAGCACCAGCGCAGCCACCACGAGTGCGACGGCGATGCTGCCGAGATAGATGCCCAGCACCGTGGCGCCCTCACGGGCACGGTCGTAGCGCGCGTTGCCGGCACGCGCGGCGGCGTCCACGGAACTCACGAGGCCGCCTCCTCCTGTGCGCCGCTCATCAGCAGCCCGAGCCGTTCGACATCGAGGTTGGCGCGATCCATCTCACCGACGATCCGCCCCCGGAAGATCACGACGATCCGATCGGCGAGGTCCAGCACCTCCTCCAGTTCCGTGGAGATGAGGAGCACGCCCACGCCGCCTGCCGCTGCCTCCCGGAGGCGCTCGGAGACGTACTCGATGGCCCCGACGTCGAGTCCCCGCGTCGGCTGGGCCGCCACCAGGATCGCGGGGTCGCCGCTGAGCTCACGTGCCAGCACGACACGTTGTTGGTTCCCGCCCGACAGCGACCACATCGGGGCATCCGCTCCGGGCGTCTGGATCCCGAACTGCTCGATGAGCCGCTCGGCGTGTACCTGGCGGCCGGCGCGGTCCAGCAAGGCGCGGCCGGCGCGGTCGAGCAGGGCCCGGCCCGTTCGGGCTCGCGGCGGCGAGACGAGCGTCAGGTTCTCGGCCACGGTCATGTCCAGCACGCACCCGGACTCGTGGCGATCCGCCGGCACCACCGCCACCCCGGCAGCGGCCATCGCGCCGGCACGACCGGTCGGCGGCTCGGTGTCACCAACCTGCACCGTGCCGCTCTCGAGCGGGAGCAGGCTGGACAGCAGATCGCTGAGCGCGGCCTGGCCGTTCCCCTCCACGCCGGCGACCCCCACGATCTCTCCCGGGTACACCTCGAGAGACAGTCCGTCCAGCAGCGTGCGCCCGTCGCGGCCGCGGGCCGTCGCACCGCGGACCTGTAGCACCGGCGGGGATCCGGCGGCTCCGGCCGTGCTGCCGCTCGCCGTTCCCTGCGCCGCCGCGCCGTCCTCGAAGCCCTCGATGTGACCCAGGGCCGCGCCTTCCGAGCGCAGCGACACCGGACGCCCCACCATCGCCCGCGCCAGACCCGGAGCGTCGGCGTCGGCGGTCTCCCGGCGATCCACCACGGCGCCGGCACGCATAATCGTGATTCGGTCGGTTGCGGCCAGCACCTCGTCCAGCTTGTGGCTGACCAGGGCGACCGCCTTGTTCTCCTGTTCCACAACGCGGCGAAGCACCGCGAACAACTGTTCGGACTCCCCCGGCGTGAGAACCGACGTGGGCTCGTCGAGGATGACGATCGCCGGATCGCGCCGCAGGCACTTGATGATCTCCACGCGCTGGCGCAGGCCGGCGCTCAGGTCGCTGATTCGCTCGTCGGGGTCGATCGCCAGGCCGTAGCGCTCGCTGATCTCGCCGACTCGCCGCTTCGCCGCCGCCGAGTCGAGGCGGACGCGCTCGCCAAGGATGACGTTCTCCCAGACCGTGAGCGGCTCCACCAGGCTGAAGTGCTGGTGAACCATGCCGATGCCCAACTCGGCGGCCTCAGCGGGATCGGTGATGCGACACTGGTCGCCATTGATGCGGATCGCGCCGGCGTCGGGCAGCACGAGGCCGATCAGCACCTTCATGAGCGTCGACTTGCCGGCACCGTTCTCGCCGAGGATCCCGTGGATCTCGCCGCGCTCCAGCGCCAGATCCACGCTGTCGCAGGCAACCACCGCGCCGAAGCGCTTGGTGATGCTCTGCACCTCAGCCGCGGGTGAGGTCATCGAGCGAGGAGTTTCCTGCGCGTGCGGCAGGCCCGCCTTGGGAGTCCCATCCCCCGGTGGCGGGCCTGCCGTCTCGTCTGTTCGACTGCTGCGGTGTCTAGAAGCCGTACGCCTCGGCCTTGATGGCGAAGAACGCCTCGGCGTAGGTGCCAGCGGCGATCCGTGCCAACTCGGCGTCGAACTCCGCCTGCTGCTCGGGCGTGGCGTCACACATCTTGGCGCCCACGAACGGGAACGCCCCCACGCTGAACAGGAAGCTCTCGCCCTCGCCGAATGCGCCGTCGGCGATGAGTTCGAGCAGCGTGGCGATGTAGTCGCCCGCGTCGAACTGCACGGCGATGTCGTAGTGCAGGTCGGTGCGCTCGCAGACGTCGGATGCACCGGCGGACATCGTGATGATGCCCTCTTCGTTGGCCAGCGCGACCACCGGCTCGTGCGCACCGCCGAGATACGGATAGACGGCGTCGGCACCCTCGGCAGCGGAGCTGTTGAAGGCCTCGGTCGCCCCGGCGATGTTGTCGAAGTCGAACGGGTACCTGCCGGTCGGCACGTAGGTCGCCGTGAAGCTCTCGTCCACCGCCTTGAGGCCCATCTCGAAGGTCAGGTAGGACTCCACCTCGAAGGGCAGGTCGCAGCAGCCGATGAAGTGGGCGCTGTCGCCGCCGCTATCGCGCAGCAGCAGGCCCGTGGCGTAGCCGGCGCTGTAGCCTATCTGCGCGCCGTCGTCCTGGGACTGGGCGAGGCCCGGAAGCTCCTGGTAGCCCGCGCCGCAGTTGCAGTACCAGAAGATCTCCGGGTACTCCTCGGTAAGGGTCGCAAGAGGCTCGGCAATCTCACCCGCGCCGACGGCCAGGACGTCCACATTCTGTTCGGCCAGGTTGCGGAGCTCGGTTGCGGCGTCGGCTGGCTGGATGTTGTCGACGATGATCGGGGCGGAGAACCCGTTGGCGGCGGAGAAGTCCTCGACGGTCTCGACGAGGGCCTGGTAGTAGGCGCCGTCGTCGCGCGGCCCGGCGGTCGCCACACCGAAGAGCACGTCACCGTCGCCGTTCATGTCGAGCGCCGCGATCATGGCGTCCCGCATGAGCATCTCGGTCTGTGCCTGCGCCTCGGCGGCTTCCGCTTGGGCGGCGGCGGCCTCAGCCTGAGCTGCTTCCGCTTCCGCTTGCGCCGCTGCGGCCTCAGCCTGGGCTGCAGCGGCATCAGCACGGGCCTCTTCGGCTTCCGCCTGCGCGGCAGCAGCCTGCTCGCGTGCGGCGTCGGCTTCGGCCTGGGCGGCGGCGGCGTCTGCCGAAGCTGCGTCGGCGGCAGCCTGGGCGGCGGCGAGAGCCTCCTCGGCAGCCGCGACGGCCGCCTGGTTGCCCTCGGCCGTGGCCTGTGCGAGGTCGGCGGCCACCTGGGACGCCTCCGCGGCCAACAGCGCCGCCTCGGCGGCAGCGGTCGCCGCGGCGGCCTCGGCGCCTGCTGCGGTGGCTTCGGCTCCGGCGGCGGCCGCGTCGGCGGCGGCTGCTGCAGCGTCGGCGGCCGTGGCTCCGAGCCCGGCTAGCGCCTCGCCGGCATCAGCGGCGGCCGCATCGGCCACGTTCATCGCCGAGTCCGCGGCCTGCGACGCCGCCGAAGCAGCGGAGGCCGCGGCGTCGGCTGTCTCAGTGTCGGCGCATGAAGCCGCCAGCAGTCCCGCGACGGCGACGGACAAGAGAAGAAGTGATGTGCGTTTTGGTTGTCTCATGGGTTGTTCCCCTCTGTCGGGATTGAAGGCGCCGGATTCGGGCACCTGCTTCTCTACCGGCCAATTGGTCATGCATCATGCCACACGCGCGGAGAGGCAGCGATTGGCCAGACCCTAACGGCCGGTGCCGACACCTCAGGCGCCGGCGGCCGCTCGCCCGGCCAGCAGGAACTTGCGGATCTTGCCGACCGATGTGCGGGGCAACTCGTCCAGCAACCTCAGGTCGCGCGGCCTGGCGGCCTCGCCGAGGCGCTCGTCGCACCAGGCATCAGTTCGACGGTGCTGGGGGCCGCGCCGGGTGCGCCAGATGCTCTCCAGTGGCGCGCTGGTGGGTCAGCGTGTTGGCGGTGTCTGGGTGGTCGACGAGCACGCTGTGCGGGTGGCCGCTGGTGCTCGGCGACCTGCTCATCGGCCGTGGAGCGCTGCTTCGGCGTGGGCGGTGCTCGGGTTGGCGTGCGGCGAGGAGCCCGACGGCTCGGCCACGGCGCGCCGTCGGGCCCGCGAGCGCTACGCCCGCGGACTTCCCGAGTTGCTCGACCAGCCGGTTCTACGCCCACCCGGCAGCGGTCCCGCGGATCGCGGATCGCCCTGGTGTGGTCCGCACAGGCGCCAGCGCGGCGTCCGAGCACGGCCTGGACCTCGCCGGCGCGGGCCCCCTCGACGCGTACGTTCGCGCCGGCGAGTTGGAACCCCTGCTCAAGGAAGTGCCGATGGAGGAACGTGCCGACACCTGCAACGTGCGCCTGCGCGCTGTGCAGGACGCCTGCTGGCCGTTCCCGCCCGGAACCGCGGCAGCGCCGCTTGCTGTCGTCGCCGTGGATCTCGCAGAATCCCCCAACGCTCGCGAGCGCCGCCTCGGCGTCGAACTGCTCGGACGCCTGTGAACGTCCCGCGGCTGTCGGGGCCGCCGCTGGCGTTGCCCGCCTCTCGGGGGCCGGCCGGCGAGATCTGGACCACATTGTGCGAACTTGCCGCCGCCAAGCCCGACGGCTGGACCCTGATCGGCGGACAGATGGTGCTGCTGCACGCCCTCGAGCGCGACGCCGAGCCGACTCGCACCTCGACCGATCTGGACATCTTGGTCAACGCTCGGATCGTCGTCGGCGCTGTGGGAGCCTTCGTCAGCCTCATCGAGACGCTCGGGTTCACGATCGCGTCGCCCGACCACGCCGTCTGGACCGACTTCGCGGGGCCCGCCGCGGCCCGGGCCAGGCTGGCCCTGCGCACCCTGCTCCCCGGCGCGTCGCCGGCCGCCAGTCCCACCACATGAGGACGAAGACACGAATGGGCTCGAAGGCAGCCAAGATCACCCGGATGGCCGCGATCCGCAGGGGCGCGACGACCCGGGGACGGGAGACCCGGTTCCAGATACCGACCAGCCGGCGGGGACGGACGATTCAGATGGTACGCAGCCTTCGTGGTCGCCTCATAGGCGTCCGGAAGACCGGTTAGCGGATCCGCGTCGCTCAGTTGTCTCGGGCGGCGCGATCGGCGAGCAGGAACTTGCGGATCTTGCCGACCGACGTGCGGGGGAGTTCGTCCAGCAACCTCAGCTCGCGGGGCATGGCCGCCTTGCCGAGGCGCTCGTCGCACCAGGCCATCAGCTCGGCGGTGCTGGGGGGCCGCGCCGGGTCTCGGGCCACCACGAACCCCACCGGCACCTCGTCGCGGACCGGATCGGGCCGGCCCACCACGGCGGCCTCCAGCACACCGGGATGTGCGGCCAGCACCGCCTCCACGGCGACGACCGACACGTTCTCGCCCGACACCTTCAGCACCTCGCTGCGGCGGCCGTCGAAGTAGTAGTGGCCCGCTGCATCACGGCGCGCCCGGTCGCCGGTCAGCAACCAGCCGTCGCGGAACGAGGCTTCGGTGTTCTCCGGGTCGTCCAGGTACCCCGAGAACAGGGTAATGCCGCGCTCACCGCCCACGACGAGCTCGCCGACCTGGCCGTCGGGAACCGGCCCGCCGGCAGCATCGGTGATGTCGACCAGGCAGCCCGGCGTCTGCTGCCCCATCGAGGACGGCACGGGATCGGTGCGGGGGTTGGTCAGCGCGGCCGGCAGGGTCTCGGTCATGCCCCAGAGCTGGCGGGGCAGGCAGCCGAACAGCTCGGAGAGCTGCGCGTACTGGTCGTCGTTCACGTTCTGGGCGTACCAGCAGTGATCCAGGCTGAGCTTCGGACCAGCGGCGCCGCGGGCGAGGATCATGCGCATCGGCGCGGCGAAGAGGCTGGCCGCGGTGGCCTCCCCGGCGGCGGCCTGGGCGCAGAAGCGGCTCGCCGAGAAGGCCGGCTGCAGCACCACCGCGGCGCCGCACCAGATGGCCGCGGCGAAGGAGTAGTACTGCGCGTTGCCGTGGAAGAGCGGCAGCACCACCAGCAGCCGGTGCCCCGGGCCGAAGCCCGCCCGCTCGGCCATGATCTTGCCACAGAAGGCGTAGTTGGCCTGCGTGATCTCGGTGCCCTTGGGCCGACCGGTGGTGCCGGAGGTGAACATCACCGCAGCTACATCGCGCAGGCCGTGGTCGGGACGGGCAGGCGCAGCGGCGCAGCGTCCGGTGTCGCCGATCACGCCGTCGAGGTGCGGGGCATGCTCGTCGACCGCCACGACCTCCGTGGCGAGTCCGGGTGCCAGCTCTGCGGCCTCGGCGGTCGCCTTGCGGTATTCCCCGGCCCGGTCGGCGGCGCAGAATCCCACCGCCGGGTTCGTCCGCGAGATGTGCCCCGCCAGTTCAGGCACCCGCCCGAACGGGTCCGAGGGCACCATGACGGCGCCCAGCCGCACCGCCGCCAGCCAGACGGCCACGAACGTCGGCCCGTTGGCCAGCGCCATGTGCACCGCACGACCGGGCCGCACCCCCGCTGCGTGCAGACGGACCGCCACGGCGTCGACAGCGCGGTCGAAGTCCCCGTAGCTCCACTCGGCAACAGCGCCGTCCGGCGCCGCATAGCGCAGGAACAGTCCCCCGGGATCCCGCGCCACGGCGCGATCCCAGACCTCGGCGAACGTCACCGCCTCCGGCCAATGACCCGGCGTCGCCCTCCGACCCGTCACCTTCGGGGAACCTCAGGCAGCCGTCGCGTCCGGGACGCGGTCTGGTGCGCGGAGGCGATTGCAGGCAGGCGCCCGGCCGAGTGGGGTCGAGGCGTCCGCTGCGAGCATGAACGCGTCCACGGCCATCAGCCGACCGTTTACCGGGTCGACACCCAGACCGAATATCTCCAGGGTGACGGCACCGAGGAGCGGCAGCGAGTGCTCGTCCCAGAACACGACCGGCGATATGCGCTCCCTGCGGTCGAGTCGCATCCAGGTTTGGCCGAATCCCCGCTCCACACGGCTGCCGTCGGCCAGGACGAATGTCTGTGAGTCGTGCGGCGTCACACCCAGGCGTTCGAGGATCGACGCCGGCAGCACGGTGTACGTCGCGCCCGAATCGACCATGGCCTCTACCTCCTCGTAGCGGCGGCCCTGTGGATCCGCGACCCCCAGCGTGACGGTGAACGTTCCCATCAGTCCTCCAGGTTCATCTGCGACAGCCGACGAGAACCTTAGGCGTCCCCGCGTTCGATGGCAACATTGATGTTATCAAATGTCATGTCACATCTTTTCGCCTGGCTTCTTGACCCGCACGGTGGGATGCCTGAGACGAGGAGGATCGGCGCGCTGGCAACGATGCGCCTGCGGTGCTACGAGCGATCCGGGTCACCTCCGATGGGTGCAGCCGGGGGGCCGTAGCCGCCTCCGCCGGGGAGGTCGAGGCGGACCACGTCGTCGGGGCCGAGGCTGAGGCGGGCCTGCGTGGTGACCGGCTCGCCGTTGACGCAGAAGCGGCCCGCCGCGCCCGGCTCGCCACCGTCGAGACCCTGGGGGGCCGCGGTGAGGCGGCTCGTGACGGCGTTGAGCTGCCACTCCCGGTCGGTGTCGACCAGGAACTCGATGGTCTGGCCGTCGCCGCCGGGCTGCCGTCCGGCGCCGCCGGAGCCCACCCGCAACTCCTTGCGCAGGAAACGGATGGGCGCCGAGGCCTCCACGACCTCCACCGGCACCGCGGCCACGCCCGTGGGGTACGAGCAGGCCGACAGCCCCGGCTTGGCGGCCCGCCCGCCGACGCCGCCGGCGTAGGTGAACATGGCGGTGATGAAGGGGCTGCCGTCGGGGTGGGCGCCGCTGACCTGCATGGTCCACACCGCACCGGATCCCTCCGCCATGGCCTGGGAGGGCTTGAGGGGCGCCAGGGCCTTCAGCAGGGCGTTGGGCAGGAACATGCCGACCACGTGGCGCGCCGTGCAGGGCTGGGGCGACACCGCGTTGACGATCGACCCTTCGGGTGCCGCCAGGCGGATCGGGGCCAGGCTGCCGTGGTTGTTGGGGATCTCGGGATTCAACATAGACCGGACGGTGAACGTGGTGTAGGCGTGCGTGTAGTTGCGCACGACGTTGATCCCCCAGCGGCTCGCCGCGGACGAGCCCTCGTAGGAGACCAAGATCTCGCCCAGTTCCGGATCGACGGTCACCTCGCAGTGGATGATCACCATCGAGCCGTCGGCGAGGTCCAGCAGCGCCTCCGCCTCGTGCGTGCCCGCCGGCAGGGCGCGGATGCTCTCGCGGGTGGCCTCCTCGGAACGCTCGATGATCTCGTCGGCCAGGTCGTCGATGTCGTC
The DNA here is from genome assembly GCA_026708055.1 of bacterium. Classification (NCBI taxonomy): domain Bacteria; species bacterium. The sequence goes on from JAPOVS010000054.1 coordinate 120,667, forward strand.
GAGGCCCCAAGCGTCGCAGAGGGTCTGCAGGCGCTCCGCCCCCACCGCGGCGGAGGCCATCTGGGCGTGGAGATCTCCGGCGACGTGGTCGGGCGTGCGGACGTTGGAGAGGATGAAGCTCCACACGTCGCTGTTCCGCTCGCCGGCTGCCATGAGCTTGCAGATGGGGATCCAGAGCCCCTCCTCGAACACGTCCCGCCCGCCGGCGCCGATGCCGTAGCCGCCCACGTCGGAGTGGTGGATGGTGGAGCAGAAGAAGGCGATGAGCCGCCCGCCGCGGAACACCGGCGTCATGACCGTCACGTCGAGCAGCTGGCCGCACGTCTTGTAGGGGTCGTTGGTGATGAGCACGTCGCCCGGCGCCAGCGTCTCGGCGGGATGCTCGGCCAGCACGGCCACGACGCCCATGGCCAGGGAGTTGATGTGGCCGGGCGTGCCGGTCACGGCCTGGGCGACCATGCGCCCCCTCGGGTCGAACAGGCCGTTGGCGAGGTCACCGGCCTCCCGCACGATGGGGCTGAACGCCGAGCGCTGCAGGGCGGTGGCCTGCTCGTTGACCGTGGAGATGATGCTCTGCCAGAGAACCTGCAGATCGACGCCGTCGAAGCGCCGCCTCGGTGCGCCGGAGGCGGACATCGTGTCTCCGGGACTCCCGGCCGCTGAACTCATGCCGCCTCCTCCCGCTGCGCCAGCATGCTGCCGTCGGCGCTGACCTCGACGGTCCAGCCGGGGCGGATCACGACGGTCGTCTCGGCCTCGGAGATGATGACCGGGCCATCGAGGCGCGTTCCCGCCGGCAGCCCGGCGCGCTCGTAGACCGCCACGTCGTCGGGTCCGCGGTCCCGACCGAAGCGCACCGTGCGCCGCTCGATCGGAGGAGCCTCGCCGCCGGCGGGCACCGCAAGGTCGGGCGCCACACCGGTGACCGGCGCCCACGCCGACAGCCGCCACGTCACGACCTCGGCGGGCACGTCGTCGATCGTGAGCCCGTAAACCCGTTTGTACTCGGCCTCGAAGGCGGCCAATGTCTCGGCGTCGTCGGTGGGCCATTCGGGTCCCTCGCCCAACCAGACGGTGATCTCGTTGCCCTGACCGCGGTAGCGGACGTCGATGCCGTAGCGGAAGCGCACCTCGGAGGCGGGAACGCCCGCCCCCCCCAGAACGCGCCGCCCCTCGCTGCGCATGGACTCCAGGAGCTCGCTGGCGTCGTCGCTTCGCAGGTCGGTCAGGGGCCGCAGCAGGCTGCGGGCGAGGTCGATGCGCACGGGGGTGACGAGGGTCCCGAAGGCCGACAGCACGCTGGCGTGGGGCGGGAACACCACCCGCGAGGACTCCACCAGCTCGGCCACCCGGCAGGCGTGCACGGGTCCTGCCCCGCCGAAGGCCAGCAGCGTCACGCCCCGCAGGTCCACGCCCCGCTCGACGGCGTGCATGCGCGCCGAGGCGGCCATGTTCTGGTCCACGACCTCCACGATGCCCGAGGCGAGGCTCTCGGCGGTGAGGTCGAGGCGCTCGGCGAGCGGTTCGGCGGCCGTGCGCGCCGCCTCGGTGTCCAGCGGCATCTCGCCGCCCAGGAAGGCCTCGGCGCTGAGATAGCCCACGAGCAGGTCGGCGTCGGTCACCGCGGGCGCCGTGCCGCCGCGCCCGTACGAGGCCGGCCCCGGGTCGGCGCCCGCCGAGACGGGACCGACACGCAGCAACCCCAGATCGTCGACCCGCGCCAGGCTCCCGCCCCCGGCGCCGATCTCCACGAGGTCGACCGAGGGCACCAGCACCGGGTAGCCGGACCCCTTCTTGAAGCGATACACCCGGGCGATCTCGAAGGAGGAGGTGAGCGCCGGTTCGAAGTCCTCGATGAGACAGGCCTTCGCCGTGGTGCCGCCCATGTCGAAGCACAGCAGGCGATCCTCCCCGAGCCGCTGCGAGTACCACGTGCCGGCCAGCGCCCCGGCCGCGGGACCCGACTCCACGAGGCGGATCGGCACGCGTGCGGCCTCGGTGGCGGCGACCACCCCCCCGTTCGAGAGCATCATCAGCACCGAGCCGCCGAATCCCTCCGCAGCGAGCCAGCGCTCTAAGTCGTTCAGATAGGTGCCCAGCACGGGCATGGCGGCGGCGTTGCAGGCCGTCGTCATCATGCGCGGGTACTCCCGGATCTGCGGCGCCACCTCCGCCGACAGGCAGACGGGCACACCGAGCGCCGCCGCCAGGCGCTCCCCCGCCGCCCGCTCGTTGGCGCCGTTCATGTAGGAGTTCACGAAACACACACCCACGGCCTCCACCTCGGCGGCGGCCAGTTTGGCGGCGATTCCGTCGAGTTCGGCGACGCCGGGGGCCCTCAGCACCTCACCCCGGGCGTTCACCCGCTCGTCGAGCTCGAGGATCCGCTCCCGCGGGATCGGCGGGTCGGGGAACTCGATCTGCAGGTCGTACATGTCGTAGCGGTGCTCGTCCCGGATCGCCAGCGTGTCGGCGAAGCCCCGCGTCACGACGAGGGCCGCACGTCCGGCGCGGCGCTGCACCAGCGCATTGGTGACCAGCGTGGTGGCGTGCACGATCGGAGCGGTCACCTCGGCGGCCGCCACCCCGGCACGATCCAGCACGCTGGCGATGGCCGTCTGCACCGCCTCGAGCGGGTTGGCCGGCGTGGTCAGTTCCTTGCCGACGACGACGCGGCCGCTGTCGGCGTCGAGCAGGACGGTGTCGGTGAACGTGCCGCCGATGTCGACGGCGAGGCGCCAGTCAGCCATCAGCGGCGGGTTCCCGCACAGCCTGCGTCGCGGCGGCGTAGCCCTCCAGCAGGTCGTCGCGGGGCGGGGCGAAGACGTCGAGGATCCAGCACTCGTTGTACTCCTCGTCGCCCACGAAGACGCTGTCGCCGTGCCACACGCCCTTGTAGGCCAGGTACGAGTCGCCCGGGCCCAGCACCGTCCGCTCCCGCTCGCCGGGCGGGCCCGCTTCGTCGCCGATGCGGAAGTCCAACGCGCCGCGCACGATGATGCCGAGCTGCTCGTGGTCGGGATGGTTGTGCAGGTACGACCCGGGCGTGCCCCCGGCGATGCGCCAGAAGCACAGCTGCAGGCCGTCGCCGGTGATCACCCGGCGGCGGAACCCGGGACGGGCCGTCTCAATGAACGCCTCCTCGTCGAGGAAGAACACTGTCTGGCGGCTGAGATCCACGCGGTTGCCTTTCCCCTGCAGCGGCGCGGGCTCAGCTGAGGCCGACGGCGGCGAAGCGCTCGCGCTCGGCCGGAAGGTCCAGCGGTTCGACGATGGCCTGATGCTCGGCGTCGCCCCAGTGCTCGGGCGGCACCAGCCACATGACCTCGAACTCCAGGCCGTCGGGGTCGCGGGCGTAGAGGCTCTTGTTGCATCCGTGGTCGCTCGCCCCCACCAGGGCACCGGTGGCCTGCAGGCGCCGCCGCGCCTCATCCAGGGCCTCCAGAGTGGGCACCTCCCAGGCGATGTGGTACAGGCCGACGGTGCGCCGGCCGGCCTCCGACGCCCCCGCCTCCTCGCCGACGCTGAAGAAGGCGATGTCGTGGTGGTTCTCCGACTCGGGCGCCCGCATGAAGGCGAACGCCCCGCCGGGCCCGTCGATGACCGGCTCGAAGCCCAGCAAGTCGGCGTAGAACTCGGCGTGGCGCCGGGCGTCGCGCACGTAGAGCACGGCGTGGTTCATGCCGGTGATCCGCATCGTCGCTCCCCTCGTTCGGCTCCCGCACCGCGCGACGGCTCAGGATAACGCGGGCGACCGCCGGGCCTGCCGGCCCGGCTGGCCGGACGGAGGCCGGCCCGCCGTGTCAGGGGCGCTGGATTCTGGCCCCGGATCAAGTCCGGGGCTGGCTCTGCGCCGGAACGACAGGGGCGCTCCGGTCCTCGCTCGGGGTCGGCTCAGGAGGCCTCGGTGCGCTCGTTGAACCCCAGCAGCACCAACGCCGGAGGGACTTGCGCCACGACCGACACCGAGGCCTGGCGCAGGTACATGCGCAGGATCCCCGAGGCCGCTGTGCCCAGCGTCCACGACACGACGGCCTTGATGGGGTTGGCGTGCGAGCACATCAGAACCGTCTGGTTCGCCGAGGCCGCCAGGATCTCCTTGGCCGCCGCCACCGAGCGTTCGTAGACCTCGGTCAGGGACTCGCCGCCTGCGGGGGCATAGCCGGGGTCGGCCGACCAGGCGTCGAACAACTCCCCGGAGGCCACAGGCACCGGGGTTCCTTCCAGTTCGCCGTAGTCCATCTCGGCCAGGCGGTCGTCTGTGGTCGCGTCGGTTCCGAACCCGGCGAGCGCCACGGTCTCCCGGGCGCGCCGGCGCGGGCTGCTGACGACCTTGTCGATCTTCCAGTGCCGCCGCACGTAGTCGCCCGCCTCGACCGCCTGCCGGCGCCCCACGTCGTCCAGCGGCAGATCGCTGGCACCCTGCAGCAGCCGGCGCCGGTTCAGATCGGTGCGCCCGTGGCGCAGCAGCACCAGATACGTCTCCGCCCCCCGCCCCGAAGAACTCGGCAACCCCGCGGCGGCGGCCCTCTCAGTCGATCTCGGCGACGATCCGCCGGGCATTCTCCACGTCTTTCTTCAGTTGCGCCGCCAGCGCGTCGATGCCGCTGAACCGCCGCTCGCTGCGCAGGAAGCGCAGGAACTCCACCTGCACCTCGTGGCCGTAGAGGTCGTCGTCGAAGTCCAGCAGGTGCGCCTCGAGGATCGAGTGCTCGGCGTGCTCGAAGAAGGTCGGGCGGCGCCCGATGTTGATGGCGCAGCCGTAGCGGGCGCCGTCGCTGTCACAGAAGAGCCCCGCGTAGACGCCGTCGGCGGGCCACGCCCTGTCGGTGGCCACGGGGATGTTCGCCGTGGGGAACCCGACGGTGACGCCGCGGCGGTCGCCCTCGATCACAACGCCTCTGATGGCGTACGGGCGGCCCAGCATGTGGGCCACGTCGGCCACCCTGCTGCCGGCCAGCGCCCGGCGGATGGCCGTGGAGGACACCGGCTCGGGAGCGTTGGGGAACCGGTACAGATCGACGGCCTCGACGTCGAATCCGCGGCGGGCGCCGGCGATGCGCAGCGTGCCGGTGGAGCCCTCCCTGTTGCTGCCGAAATGGAAGTCCGCACCGGCCACGACCAACCGTGCGTTCAGCCCCGCCACCAGCACTTCACCGATGAACTCCTCGGCGGAGGTGGCGGCCAGCCGGTCGCCGAAGGGCAGCACGACGGCTCGCTCCATACCCAGCGCCTCGAACAGCTCGAGCTTCTGGCGCAGGTCCGTGAGCAGCAGCGGGGCGTTCTGGGGGCGCAGCGTGAAAGCCGGATGGGTGTCGAAGGTGACCACCGTGGGGCAGAGGCCCTCGGCGGCGGCCCGCTCGACGACCCGGCCGAGGATCTGCTGGTGCCCGACGTGGACGCCGTCGAACACGCCGACCGCGACTGCTGACGGCGGCGAGGCGGCAGGCGGCGCGTCCAGGACGAGCATACGGATGCGAGGCTACCGGCGCGGCCCGAGCCTCAGAGGGCGGCGAGGACGAGCTGCACGATCCGCCACCCCACGTAGACGACCGTCGCCGCCACGACCAGCCAGAAGTGCCACGGGGCACGCACCTCCTCGGTGGACTCGCCGGCGTCGGGCGCCAGGTCGGCTTGCTCGGTGGGCTCGCCGCACGCCGGGCAGGTGCCGCCGACCTCCAGCGCAGCGGGGGTGAAGTAGCGCTGGCAGGGTCCGCACCAGGGCACGGGCGGCGCTCGGGCGGCTCTAAGTGCGGCGGACGGCCAGGATGGC